>JAHLFS010000045.1 GCA_018883675.1 Candidatus Paralactobacillus gallistercoris
TAATGGTACATTGGCACAATTACATCAAAACGTGCTATCATTGGTAGCACGTTTACAAAATATGATTGAAAGAAGAGATTAAAACTATGCAATGTCCGCGCTGTCATCATAATGACTCACGTGTAGTTGATTCACGCCCGACTAATGGTGGCAAAGTCATTCGTCGTCGTCGCGAATGCGTTGCATGTGGTTACCGTTTTACTACATTTGAACGGGTTGAACAGACCCCGCTTTTAGTAATTAAAAAAAATGGTACGCGTGAGGAATTTGATCGCGATAAGGTTTTACATGGCATTATTCATGCTGCTGAAAAAAGACCAATCAAAATGGAACAAATTACCCATATGGTTGATCAAGTTGAAAACAAGTTACATTCATTAGGTGAAAACGAAATTTCCTCACAGTTAATTGGTAAGTATGTTTTAGATTTATTAGCAGATGTTGATGAAATTGCTTATATTCGTTTTGCTAGTGTTTATCGTCAATTTAAAGATATGGACGAGTTTATGCAAGAATTACAAGTAATGATGCAACATCATGATCAAGAAAAACACTAAGGAATATCACAAATGGCTTCGCAATTTAAGAGTCTTGATTTAGATGATCGTTTTACTTTATTTAAAAAAGGCATTTTGACTAATCGTGATATGCAAGTATTAATTAGCTTGTACCAACCGTTAATTGGTGCAACTGCGTTTGCCTTGTTAATGACTTTGTGGGATACAGTAGAAGAAGTACATCAACCATTGCCCCATACAACATTAATTACGGATTTAAACATTGATATTAACGTTTTTTATCAAAGTCGCATTAAATTAGAAGCAGTGGGCTTACAAAAAACTTATCAACGTCAAAATCATGATAGTGCACACCGCGAGTTAATTTATGAATTAATTCCTCCCGTAGCACCAGCTGACTTTTTTAAAGATGATATTTTGGCATTAGCATTGTATGAAGCGGTTGGTGAGCAACGCTTTCAGCATTTAGCAAGTTTATTTGTTTATCCGCGTCTGTCTTTAAGTGATGATGTTAAAGAAGTTACTAAAAGCTTTTATGATGTTTTCTATACATCATTACAACAAATACCGCCTGTCGTTCAAGATGCTAAGCATAATGTTAATCAACGGCAAAAAGCCCAACAACCGCATTTTAGTCAAACAGAGATGCAAACTTTTAATTGGGCTTACTTTAAACAAATTGTTGGTAGAAATAATATTAGTAGTGCTGAAGTTGATCAGCATCAAGCTGAATTATTCAATTTAGCGACGTTTTATGAATTAAATGAAACACAATTAGCGCGGTTAACAGCTATGACGATGAATGTTAACGATGGTTCCATTGACATGGCTAGTTTGCAACGGGTAGTTTCACATAGTTATGAACATAAAAGTAATCAACATCATCCGCAAACATTATCCGCAGCACCAGCAATAACGGTTTCGCAAGCATTATTACAACAAGTTGGTTTTAATGAAACGGAATTATCATTTTTAATGAATAACTTGTCATTAACGCCACGTTCTTTTTTGGAACAGTATCGGCAACTGCACAATAATTTTGTGTCTCAAACTGATATTCAAACATTAAGCAAATTAGTTACGCGTCATGTTTTGCATGATGATATTATCAATGTTTTAGTAGCTTATGTTTTACGTGATCATCGGAATTTAACTAGTAGTGTTGTTGATACGGTTGCTAATGAATGGCTACAACAAAAAATTACGGAACCAGATCAGGCTTTAATGCAAATTATTAAATATCAACAAACACAGCGTTCCCATAATTACCATCCTAAACGACGGATACGGACGGAAAAAATACCAGCGTGGATGCAAAAAGATTATCAGCAAAAGCAATTATCAACTCAGGAAGCAGCAGCGCTTGCTCAAAAAAATCAAAAGTTGCTGCATGAATTAGGCTTGCAAAAGGATGATCAAGATGATGAACATGAATAAAGCTTTTAGTTCACAACTGCATAGTAGTGAATTTCAACAGCAATTAACACATATTGTTAAACAAGTGATGGCTGATGCAGATATCAAAGCTTTTTTGCAACAACATCCTGACCTTAGTCAAGATGATGTGTTACAAAGTCTTTCGCAGTTATTGGAATATATTACCCAGCGTGATCGTTTAAAAAAGGGTATTCCTACCGTCGCACCTGGTTACGCACCACGCTTAGCTGTTCATGAAAAACATATTGTGGTTAGTTATGTGCCTACACAACAATTAGTCGATCAAATTAATAATGAAAAATTATTAAAACGCATTACGACGATTGACATGCCGGCTGATATTAAACATGCGACCTTTAATGAATATCAAAAAGGCGCGGCAACACGCTTTGCGGCTTTACATGCTACCATGCAGTTCGCTAATAACTATTTAAAAGATCCGCATGTTTATCATCGCGGTTTATATTTATATGGTCCGTTTGGTGTTGGCAAAACTTATTTAATGGGAGCATTATCACGTTATTTGGCTGAAAATGATTGTCGTTCTACGCTCGTGCATATGCCAACGTTTAACGTTGAAATTAAAAATGCCATTAATTCACACGGTGTGATGAAACGACTTAACGCTATTAAACGTGTGCCACTGTTAATTTTAGATGACATTGGAGCTGATACGATGAGTCCGTGGATTAGGGATGAAGTTTTAGGAGTGATTTTGCAATACCGAATGCAGGAACATCTTAGTACTTTCTTCACTTCTAATTTAACGATGACTGAATTAGCGACACACTTAGCATACAGTGCCCAGGGTGATAGTGAACCAATTAAAGCGCAACGGATTATGGAACGAATTAAGTTTTTAGCGCAAGAAATAATGATTGATGGTCCTGACCGTCGCTTTAATCAGAATAGTTAATTTTAATATTGTCAAATTATCAAGATCGTGGTTTAATATAAACTGATAAGTGAAATTCGAGTAATATCAATGTTTTCTCACAGCGAGGGGAACAATGGTGGAAGTTTCTTAGAAAACGATATTAACTCTACCAGGTTTCACAGTTGTTATTATGTATAAAATGATTTATACCGGGTCGTGCCGTTAATCACGCTAAAGATGAGTTTTTTAAACTTAAATCAGGGTGGAACCACGAAGATTATTCGTCCCTGCTGCAACGCTTGTTGTGGTGGGATTTTTTATTTTCCGGCTAAATCATTGAAAAATTAATATGAGGTGAAAATAGATGGCAGATATTACACTTAGTTTTCCTGATGGTTCACAAAAAGTGTTTCCAGCAGGTACAACCGTTGCTGATGTTGCACAATCAATTAGTATTAGTTTAGCTAAAAAAGCGGTTGCGGGAAAATTTAATGATGTTTTAGTTGATTACACGACACCATTAAATGTCGATGGCAGCATTGAAATTATTACTAAGGATTCGCCAGCTGGTTTGCAAGTATTACGTCAAACAACTGCTTTTATCTTAGCAGCTGCTTTACATCAACTTTATCCACAAATGCATTTTGGTGAAAGCAAGGCTGAAGATGACGGTTTCTTCTATGATACTGATAATCAAGCTGGACAAGTAACTGCTGATGATCTTGATAAAATTACTGCCAAAATGCAAGCAATTATTGCTAGCGGTGTAGCAATTAAAACCATTAAAATGACTAAAGCTGAAGCCGCAAAATTATTTGCCGATGATCCATATAAAACAGCATTAGTTAATGCTGCTGGTGATGAAATTGTTATGCACCAACTTGGTGATTTTAATGACTTTGTTGAAGGCGTTGTTTTACCAAGTGTTAAGGATGTTAAGCACTTTACTTTATTATCAGTTTCTGGTGCTTACTGGCAAGGTAAATCAAGTAATGCGATGTTACAACGTGTTTATGGTACTGCTTACTATAATGCTAAAGATTTAGAAGCTGATGCCCAACGTCGTCAAGAAGCACGTGAACGCGATCATCGGGTAATTGGTAATGACTTAGACTTATTCTTTGTTGATCCTAAAGTTGGTGCTGGTTTACCATACTGGATGCCTAATGGTGCTACTATTCGACGGATTATTGAACGTTACATTACTGATAAAGAAATTGAATATGGTTATCAACATGTATATACACCAGTTGTGGCTAATTTAGATTTGTATAAACAATCTGGTCACTGGGCTCATTATAAAGATGACATGTTTCCACCAATGAAAATGGCTGATGGTGAAGAATTAGAATTACGACCAATGAACTGCCCAAGCCATATTCAGATTTATGAGCATCATATTCGTTCATACCGTGATTTGCCATTACGTATTGCCGAATTAGGAATGATGCATCGTTATGAAAAATCTGGTGCATTATCTGGATTACAACGTGTACGTGAAATGACATTAAATGATGGTCATACTTTTGTTACTCCAGATCAATTACTTGATGAATTTAAGAGCATCTTGAAATTAATTATGGATGTTTACGAAGACTTCAATATTAAGGATTACACTTTCCGCTTGAGTTATCGTGATCCAAAGAATACTGAAAAGTACTTTGATGATGATGAAATGTGGAATCATGCCCAAGCTACTTTGAAAGCCGCAATGGATAATTTAGGTTTAGACTACGTTGAAGCAGAAGGTGAAGCTGCCTTTTATGGTCCTAAGTTAGATGTGCAAACTAAGACGGCTATGGGAACTGAAGAAACTATGTCAACAATTCAACTTGATTTCATGTTGCCAGAACGCTTTGATTTACATTATATCGGGGCCGACGGTCAAGAACACCGTCCAGTAATGTTGCACCGTGGGATTGTTGGTACCATGGAACGGTTTGTTGCTTACTTGACCGAAATTTATAAAGGTGCTTTCCCAGTATGGTTAGCACCAACCCAAATTACCATTATTCCTGTTAAGAATGATTTGCATTTGGCATATGCTAACCAAGTTGCTAAACAAATGCGTGGTTATGGCTTACGGGTTAAGATTGATGATCGTAATGAAAAGATGAACTATAAGATTCGTGAAGCACAAACTAAGAAAATTCCTTACACATTAGTAATTGGTGATAAGGAAGTAACTGCTAACACGGTTACTGTTCGTCGTTATGGTGAAGAAAAGACGACTTCACAAGCTGTTACTGATTTTATTCATCATGTAACTGATGAAGTTGCTAATTACAGTCGTCAAAATTAATTAATAAAGATATTGACAATTAACATTAATTTGGTTATCATAAAAGACGTTGTAAGTAGAAGACCCACTTCTCGCCTATGTCAATGACCGCTGGGTATGATGAACGTTGATGATAATTATTAATGAAATGATTAGAAGCTGGGTTAATAACAACCCAGCTTTTTTTGTAAAAAGTGTGGTTAAGTAATTACTGCGGAGGTGAATGATCATCGCAAGAGATTTAAAGGTTAACAATGGTATTCGTGCTCGTGAAGTTCGTTTAATTTCCCAATCAGGTGAACAATTAGGAGTTAAATCAAAGCAAGAAGCTTTACGTTTAGCTGAACAAGCTAATTTAGATGTTGTTTTAGTTGCTCCTAATGCCAAACCACCAGTAGCACGGATTATGGATTATGGTAAATATCGTTTTGAAATGCAAAAGAAGGCACGCGATGCCCGTAAAAAGCAAAAGACGATTAATATCAAAGAAGTTCGCTTAAGTCCAACTATTGAAGAAAATGACTTCAACACTAAGTTAAATAATGCTAAGAAATTCTTGAAAAAGGGTGCCAAAGTTAAAGTTTCTATTCGCTTTAGAGGACGGGCTATTACCCATAAGGAAATTGGCCAAAAGGTACTTGAAAAATTAGCAAATGAAGTTCAAGATCTTGCAACGGTTGAAGTTCGTCCCAAAATGGATGGACGTAACATGTTCTTAATGCTTGCACCAATTACTGGTAAAGATAAAAAGTAAGAATAATTTTCCCCTGCATCGCGGTTTGATGCAGAGCAAAGTTTTTAGGAGGAATTGACATGCCAAAATTTAAGACACACCGCGCTTCTGCTAAGCGTTTTAAACGCACTGGTAACGGTTCATTGAAACGTTTCCATGCTTATACTTCTCACCTTTTCCACAGCAAGACTAAGAAGCAACGTCGTAAGTTACGTCGGGCTGCTTTAGTTTCACATTCAGATATGAAACGTATCAAACAAATGGTTTCACAAATGCACTAATTGCTTTTTAGCAATATCGGATATGAATTAGGGAGGATATAACAATGACACGTGTTAAAGGCGGTACTGTTACACGCAAACGTCGTAAAAAGGTATTAAAATTAGCCAAAGGTTATCGTGGCGCAAAACACTTATTATTCAAATCAGCTAACGCTCAAGTAATGGTTTCATATCGTTACGCATTCCGCGACCGTCGTGCTCGCAAGCGTGATTTCCGTAAATTATGGATTGCTCGTATTAATGCAGCAGCTCGTATGAACGGTATTAGCTACAGCAAGTTAATGCATGGTTTGAAAGTAGCTGGCGTTGATATCAATCGTAAGATGTTAGCCGACTTAGCTATTTCAGATGCTAGTGCATTTACTGCTTTGGCAGAACAAGCTAAAAAAGCATTAGCTTAATTTACTTTATAGAAATTATGAGAGGTTCTGTGCTACGGTTGTTAGTACAGGCCTTTTTTATTATTTATAATAGTTTTGTTTTTAATTAGCAAAGCCATTATAATATTTTTGATTGATAAAAGTTTAAGGAAGTTATTAATGTTTAAAAATTTTCAACCAACTTGGCATGCACATGCGATTTATGATTTAACGCCGTCGATTTTGCGAAAAAACGGCATTAAAGCAATTTTGACAGATTTAGATAACACCTTAATCGCTTGGAATAATCCTCATGGCACGGAACAATTACGCAAGTGGTTACGACAAATGCAAAATGCTAATATTCCGGTAATGGTTGTTTCTAACAATTCGTACAAACGAGTTGGCATTGCCTTGGCTGATTTTACTTTGCCATACGTAGCTTATTCAGTAAAACCATTGCCGTTTGGTATTAAAAAGGCTTTACGACAGTTGCATGTTAGTGCTGATGAGGCGGTCTTAGTAGGTGATCAATTATTAACTGATATTCGGGCGGGTCATGCTAGTGGCATACGTACGATTTTAGTTGATCCCATTGTATCGTCAGATGCATTTTTTACGAAATTTAATCGGATGGTTGAAAAAGTTATTTTGCGTCATTTGCATTCAATAGGAGAAATTAATTAATGGACGAAGAATTAAAAGATTTACATTGCATTGGATGCGGTGCTTTGTTACAGACAACTAATCCGGATTTGCCCGGCTATACACCAGCTAGTGTTTTAAAACGAGCATTAACAACAGGTGATGATTTATATTGTCAGCGCTGTTTTCGTTTGCGTCATTATAATGAAATTGCGGATGTTAATGCTACTGCTGATGACTTTTTGAAGTTATTAAATGAAATTGGTAAAGCTGATGCTTTAATTGTTAATGTAGTTGATATTTTTGATTTTAATGGCAGTATCATCCCTGGTTTACATCACTTTGTCGGTAATAATCCCGTTATTTTAGTTGGTAATAAGGTTGATATTTTGCCAAGGGATATTAATTTAAATAAGGTAACTCGTTGGTTAAATTCACAGGCCAAATTAAATGGTTTAAATCCTATTGCGACCCAATTGATTAGTGCTAAAAATGGGCAGCATGTTGATCAGTTATTACAGTTAATTAATCAATATCGTCATCACCGGGATGTTTATCTAGTAGGGGTAACTAATGTTGGTAAGTCAACGTTGATTAATCAAATTATTCAACAATTGACCGGTCAAAAAAATGTTATTACCACTTCACGTTTTCCTGGTACAACATTAGATAAAATTGAAATTCCCCTTGATGATGGGCATTACTTAATAGACACTCCTGGTATTGTTCATGAACATCAAATGGCGCATTTTTTAGGCGCTAAGGATTTAAAATTAATTGCACCACAAAAGCCAATTAAACCCAAAGTTTATCAATTATTACCGCAACAAACTTTATTCTTGGGTGGTTTAGCACGCTTTGATTATATTAAAGGTGCTAAAAAACAAGGCTTTGTCGCATATTTAGATAATCAATTAATGATTCATCGTACCAAGTTAGCTAACGCTGATAATTTTTATCAAAAACATGTTGGCGAATTATTACAACCACCACGGCCACAGGAAGTAACTGCTTTTCCACCATTACAACGCTTTGAATTTGCACCAAAAGAAAAAAGTGATATTGTTTTTGCGGGCTTAGGGTGGATTAAAGTACCGGCTGATACTTTAGTTGCTGGTTATGCTCCGCAAGGTGTTGATGTAATGATTCGGAAATCATTAATTTAGAAGGAGTTAAATATGTTAACAGGAAAACAAAAACATTTTTTACGTGGGCAAGCGCAAACTATTAAACCACTGTTTCATGTTGGTAAAGGTGGTTTAAGTGATGCTTTTGGCATTCAAGTTGAAAACGCCCTCCAAAAACGTGAATTAGTTAAAGTTAATATTATGCCTAATGCTGATGTAACTGTGCAAGGATTAAGCGATTTTATGATTAAGGTTGATGAACGGATTAATATTGCGCAAGTGATTGGTCATACCGTCGTGTTCTACCAACCATCAATGAAAAAAGAAAACCAAAAATTATCTAAACAAGTTAAAGCACTCTTAAAATAATGGGGACGTTTTAATAATGTTAGTAAAAAAAGTAATTGATGTTCAGCCCCAAGTACAACTTAAAAATACGAATAATCATCGCCAGGTGGGTATTTTAGGTGGTACTTTTAATCCGCCACATTTAGGTCATTTGATTATTGCTGACCAAGTGGCAACCCAACTACATCTGGATCAAGTGTATTTAATGCCTGATGCACAGCCACCACATTTAGCGCGAAAAACAAATACTCATGTTTTAGCAGCAGCGGAGCGGATTGCTATGTTAAAACTAGCTATTGCACATAATCCGCGCTTGGCACTAGAATTAACTGAAATTAATCGTGGTGGTGTTAGTTATACTTACGATACCATGCTACAATTAAAGCAACAGCATCCTGATACTGATTACTATTTTATTATTGGTGCGGACATGGTAGCTGACTTACCTAATTGGCATGCCATTGATAAATTACAAAAGCTAGTAACTTTTGTTGGCGTGAAGCGGATTGGTTATGATTTAGTCAGTCCTTATCCTGTTTTATGGGTTGATGTACCATATATTGATATCAGTTCAACGGCAATTCGCGCACGTATCAAACGTGGTTGTTCCATTAATTACTTAGTACCTGATGCAGTAATTGATTATATTCACAAAAAGGGGTTATATCACTAATGGTTGATTATACAAATTTTATCGACTATTCACGTGCTGAATTACTTAATAAAATGCGACAGCATCTTAATGAGGCGCGCTTACAGCATTGTTTAAATGTTGAACAAACCGCAATTAAATTAGCTCAGCAATATAATGGCGATGTTAATCGTGCCGGATTAGCTGGTTTAATTCATGACTATGCTAAGCAACGTAGTGATACCGAATTTAAGCAAGTTATTGTGCAACAGCATTTTGATCCGGTATTGCTGCAATATAATAATGCTATTTGGCATGGTATTGTTGGTGCTTATTTTATTGCTAATGAGTTGCACATTCATGATGAACAAATTTTGAATGCTGTACGGCGCCATACAGTTGGTGCGCCACAAATGACAACGCTAGATAAAATTATTTTTGTAGCTGATTATATTGAACCAGGACGTGATTTTCCTGGAGTAGCACAGGCGCGGCAATTAGCCAATACTGATTTAGATGCGGCGGTACGCTTTGAAATTTGTCATACTCTAGAATACTTAATTCAAAAACAAGTAGCAATTTATCCGGGTACATTATTAACATATAATGCTTTAGTACCTAATCATTAATTAATTTTACGAGGTGTATTTTTTGGATAAGAGTAAAGAACTTCTTTCACTTGCGGTTAAAGCAGGTGATAGTAAACGTGCTGAAGATATTGTTGCTTTAAATATGCAAGGTATTAGTTTATTAGCTGATTATTTTGTAATTATGAGTGCTAATACCGAACGGCAAGTTGAAGCTATTGTACAAGCAATTAGTGAAAAAGTCGAAGAAGCTGGTTTTGATGTTCAACATATTGAAGGTCAAAAGGGTTCAACTTGGTATTTAATTGACTTAGGCGATGTTGTTGTTCATGTTTTCAAACAAGAAGATCGTGATTTTTATAATTTAGAAAAATTATGGTCAGCAGCTCCACGAGTTGATGTAACTGCATGGGTAACGGAATGATTTATACAAGTTTTGCCCAAGTTTACGACCGCTTGATGGATCAATCGTTATATCAAAAATGGCATGATTACGTACGGCAATACATTAAACCACAAGGACAATCACTACTAGAATTAGCATGTGGTAGTGGAACGTTGGCCGTTCAGTTAGCGCAAACCGGTTTTAAAGTAACCGGTTTTGATTTATCAGATGAAATGTTGACGTTAGCTGCGCAAAAAGCAATGGCAGCACACGTTGATTTACCGTTAATCCAAGGTGATATGCGTGATTTAACGATGTTACCGTCTTTTGACATTGTAACTTGCTTTGATGATTCCATTTGCTATATGCGTGATCTAGCGGATGTACAACAAGTTATGCAGCAAGTTTATCGCTTGTTACCAACTGGTGGTTACTTTTTATTTGATGCTCATTCCCTTTATCAAATGGATGAAGTATTTCCAGGGTATATGTTTAATGATCACACTGAAGATACAGCATTTATGTGGCGTAGTTATTATGGTGATGAACCACATTCGGTTGAACATGATTTGACTTTTTTTGTTTGGAATGATCAAATTGGTGGTTATCAGGCATTTAATGAATTACACCATGAACGCACATATCCATTAAGTGATTTTCAACATGCGTTACAAGCCACTGGTTTTCATAATATTCGTGTTACTAGTGATTTTGGTACCAAAGTACCTGATGAACGTAGTACCCGTTGGTTTTTTGCAGCACAAAAGTAGGTGATTTGATTGCTAACAGCATGTGGCATTATTGCTGAATATAATCCCTTTCATAAGGGACATCGTTATCAAATGCAGCAAGCGCGGCAACAAAGTGGTGCCGATGTAATTGTTGTTTGCCTTAGTGGTAATTTTGTTGAACGTGGTGGACCATCTTTAATTAATAAGTGGCAAAAAACCCAGTTAGCATTGGCCAATGGCGCTGATTTGGTCGTTGAATTGCCAACTGCTTATGCGGTTGAACCAGCTGACCGTTTCGCGCAAGGAGCTGTGAAGTTGGTAGCAGCATTAGGATGTCAAACTTTGGCATTTGGTAGCGAAGAAGTTGGCTTTGATTATCAAACAATGGGTCATCGTTTAAACCAGGTGATGAATGACCATACTTTTTTTGTTGATTATCAAAAAACCTACGCTACCCAATTAAATGAGTTTTATCAACAACGACTTGGTCTTTCGATTACCCAACCTAATCATTTACTAGGATTAAGTTATGCCCAGGCTAACGATCAATTATCACAGCCAATGCGTTTATTACCAATTTTACGCATTGGTGCTGGACATGATCAAAATGATCAAATGCATGGCAAGTTTGCTAGTGCCAGTGCGATTCGGAAGATGATGACGAGTAATCCTCCACAATGGGAACGATTACGTGAAGTAGCACCAGGTAATACGCTTGATATTTTACGCAATGCACCTTTAGTAACATGGGATGATTGCTTTGCTTTATTAAAATATCGTATTTTAACGAGTTCAATTAAGCAATTACAGCAAATTTATCAAATGTCAGAAGGATTAGAATACCGGTTAAAAAAAGTAATTCGGCAATCACATGATTTTACCGAATTACTTCACAATTTAAAGACAAAACGTTACACTTACGCGCGCTTACAACGATTATGCACGTATGTTTTATTAAACATTACAACGACTGATATTAATCAAGCTTATCAACATCCGTACTTACGTGTATTAGGTTTTTCTGATATGGGGAGAAAATGGTTGAATCAACAGCGGCAAGCGCTAACATTGCCATTAATTACGAATATGAATGCTAAATTAGCAAGCGGATTATTGCATTTACAAATTCAAGTTGATGATGTTATTACTTTATTAACTAACTGCGAACAAAATTTTGGTCGTCATCCAATTATTAAAAGTAAGGAGTGAAGTTATTTGTTAAAATGGTCTGTTGAAGAATTACAAAAATACCGTCGTAAACCTTTAAAATTTGATACTACGGTTGATTTAAACACATCATTACGTGAACGCGATAATGAAATTAAAGCTGCTACGCCAGTACATGTTAGTGGTTATATTAAGTTAGATCAAAATGTTTATGTCGTTAGTTTTAAAGCAACAACAACATTGACAGTGCCATCAACGCGTAGTTTGACCCCGGTTGATTTGCCAACGTCGATTGCAGAAACCGAAATTTTTGCTCCTGCAGATGAAGACTTAACCCGTTTTGCAGATGATGATCGTGCCATCATGGTGATGGAAGACGATGATGTTATCGATGTTCAAAAAGCCGTAGAGGATTACTTAATTTTAAGTATTCCTACGCAAGTATTAACGCCAGCTGAACGTGATGAAGATATTATGCCGAGTGGTCAGGGCTGGGAAGTTATTTCTGAACAAGATTATGCTAATCAAAAAGAGCAAAATGATGAACAACCGCACAACGCTTTTGCCCAGTTAAAAGGGATGTTTACTGAAGACGATGATAAGTAAAAAAATAACCAATGCTAATTATTAGCATTGGTTATTTTTTTTACTTATTTTCGCTTTTGCTTACCAGCGTTGCGCTGCCGTAACTGAGCATGTAAGTCATCATCATTAGTTGTTTCTTTGGTCGTTGCTGTTTGGTTAGTATTATCAGCACTAGCGTTATCATGAAAGGTGTTTTCATCAACCACAATGACGGGTGGTTCTTCAGCCATTTCTTTAGCAACTTGGCGTTTAATTTTGGGCGTAATCCAGAAAGTAGCCATTATTTGTTGCAAGATTGAAATTAAACCACCTGCTAAAAAATATAAACCTAAACCAGCTGGTGAAATCACACAAACAAAGAAAGTCATAGCTGGTGACATTAATAAAGCCATTTTCATTTGTTGTTTTTGTGATTCAGGCATGCCGTATAAGGATAAGTAGCCTTGAATAACGTAAGTTAGAGTTGCCAAAATTGTTAAAATTAAATTACTTTGACCAAGATTAATATGTAAAAATGAACTGTTAGAAATTGGAGCTGAGTATTCAATCGCCATATATAAACCAGAAAAGACGGGTAGTTGAATTAACATGGTTAAACAACCCATACTTGGCATTATGCTCATATGGTTTTTTTGATAAACTTCCATCATTAATTGTTGTACCCGCATCTGTTCTTCAGGAGTATTAACATTGCGTAAATGTTTTTGCAAGATATCAATTTGTGGTTTTAAAACTTGCATTTTTTCTTGCTGAATAGTCATTTTTTTAGTCTGGTTAAGCATCAAAGGTAACAAAATTACCCGAACGGCAACGGTAATAATGATAATTGCCCAACCAAAGCCATTATCGTGGTTACCCATCATTAGGGCAATCCATTGCATAAAATGCTGAATAGGAATAGCAAGGTATTTATATAAAGTTCCGTATAAGAAGCCCGTTGGCGGTTGCATCGTATGTGTTGTCGTATGCCGACTGCAGGCTGATAAAGCTAATACTAGCACTAACAGCGTTACACTGAAAAAGCGTTTTTTATTTTTCATAATTAGAAAAATCCTCTCTAAAACTGTATGGTTACTATGATACGCTCAATAAATTTATGAAACAATGTTTATTGTGTAAAAAACACTTGCAAAAAAAGATAATCATAATTA
>JAHLFS010000046.1 GCA_018883675.1 Candidatus Paralactobacillus gallistercoris
AAGTCATGCAATTACTTGACGGTAAAGCCTTAGCGCAATCATTATTACCGCACTTAAAAGCCCAAGTAGCCATGTTGCCGCACCAACCAACTTTGGCAATTATTACCAATGCTCATGATCCGGCGGCCCGTTTGTATTTACGGAGTAAGCAGCGCATGGCCGCGCAAATTGGCGTCAAAATTATTAATGTGCCATTGGCAACGACGTTAAGTCAAGCGGCTGCATTAACACAACTTAAAAAGTTAAATAATGACGATACGATTAACGGCATCATGATACAATTACCTTTAGATGAACATTTTGATCAAAATGAATTAATTAATGCTTTGGATCCGCGCAAAGATGTTGATGGTTGTCATCCGATTAATCTCGGCAAAATTTGGATGAATCAACCACACTGGGTGCCAGCGACCGCTTTAGGTGTTATGCACTTACTGACGCATTATCACATTCCGTTAGCCGGACAACATGCGGTGGTAGTAGGACGTTCGAATATTGTGGGCCGACCGTTAGCGGGCTTGTTGTTAAATGCTAACGCTACTGTTAGTATTGTTCATCGGCGTACGGCTAACTTAGCCGCTTTGACCCGACAAGCCGACATTTTATGCGTTGCTGCAGGCTTACCCCACTTAATTACGGCCGATATGGTTAAAAAACAGGCAACAGTAATTGACATTGGCATGAACTATAATGAACGTCAGCAGTTAGTCGGTGATGTTGTTTTTAATGATGTTAGTCGTCAGGCGGCTTACTTAACCCCGGTCCCGGGCGGTGTAGGACCAATGACAGTCGTTAGTTTAATGCAACAAGTGATTCAAGCAGCGAAGGAGAAAAATTGTGTCACAAACAGATAAGCAATCATATTTAACTGTTAGTGCTTTAACACAATATTTAAAATATAAATTTGATCATGATCCTTATCTTGATCGGGTCTATTTAACTGGTGAAATTTCTAATTTTCGCTTACGACCAAAACATCAATATTTTTCTTTGAAAGATGACCATGCGGTTATTAAGGCTATGATGTTTGCGAATGCGTTTCAAAAGATCAAGTTTACGCCTGAAACGGGGATGAAGGTTCTAGTAATTGGACGGATTGATATTTATCCACCATCTGGCGAATACCAAATTATTATCGAGCATATGGAACCAGACGGTGTTGGTGCTTTGTACCAAGCTTATGAACAACTCAAGCAAAAATTGGCTGCTGAAGGTTTATTTACACGGCCTAAGCGTTCTTTGCCGCATTTTCCGCAACGTATTGCCGTCATTACTAGTGCTTCTGGTGCGGTTATTCATGATATTATGACGACCGTAGCGCGACGTTACCCATTAGCCCAAATCGTTTTATTTCCGGCTAAGGTGCAAGGCGAAGGCGCTGCTGATGATTTGGTTAAACAAATTAACCATGTTCAGCGTTTGCATGATTTTGATGATTTGATTATTGGTCGTGGTGGTGGCTCACTTGAAGACTTATGGCCTTTTAATGAAGAAAGTGTCGCCCGGGCATTAGCCGCGGTAAATATCCCGGTAATTTCGTCAGTTGGTCATGAAACCGATACGACATTAACGGATTTAGTTGCTGATCAACGGGCCGCAACGCCAACAGCTGCTGCTGAATATGCTACTCCGAAGTTAAGCGATGTTTTGACACAGTTACGTGATTTACAAGTCCGTTTAAGTCAAGCTATCCAGCGGTTACTGACGTTACAACGGCAAAAATTACGGCAGTTGCAAGCCCGCCCAATCATGCGCCATCCGCAGATGCTTTATGAAAATGCCACGCAACAAGTGGACTATTTAAAACAACGGTTAGTGGCGACACTACAACAAACGTTGCGTGATATGCGGCATCGTTGGCATGAATTAACACAGCGTTTGTACTACCAAACACCACAAGTACAAATTAATAATCATCGGCGTGATGTTGTTGCTGCTCAACAAAACTTATTACGGACAATGCAGTTATTCATTAACCAGCGGCAACAACAACTAACCGCCTTAACTAAGAACTTACGCTTATTAAGTCCATTGCAAATATTACAACGCGGTTATACATATGTTACGGATGAACAAGGCCGAGTATTACCTAATGCGCAAGCTTATCAGGTTAATCAACATGTTAAGTTACACACTAGTGATGCCGTCATTGATATTACTATTAATCATATTCAACAACGAGGTGAAGAATAGTGGCTGATGATTTTGAAACTAAATTACAACAACTAAATGAAATTGTTACTAATTTAGAAAGCGGACAAGTTCCTTTAGAAAAAGCACTTGCTGAGTTTAAAACCGGCATGCAGCTTAGTAAACAACTCGAAAGTACTTTAAATAATGCCGAACAAGCCGTTACCCAAATTATGGATGATAATGATCACATGCATCCATTTAATAACGAGGAGGATGACAAGTAATGTATCAAAATTATCATGAATTGGCGCAAGATATTTTGCCATCATTTAATGAATACTTAGATACCCAAATTGAACGCGCTAGTCAACAACCAACCTTAACGAAGGCAATGCAATATTCATTAGATGCGGGTGGCAAACGGCTACGGCCGTTATTGTTATTTGCTACGGTGGCTACGTTTAGTGATTTATCATTATCACACTTATATGGCATTGCGGGAGCAGTAGAATTAGTCCATACTTATTCCTTAATCCATGATGATTTACCAGCAATGGATGATGCCACCTTACGACGGGGGCAAGCGGCTAATCATCGTGTTTTTGGGGAAGCTGAAGCAATTTTAGCTGGTGATGCGTTATTGACACTATCATTTGAATGGTTAAGTGATGCTAATTTTCCAACACCAACGGTAATGCGCTTGGTTAATATTTTGGCACATGCCGCTGGACCAAGTGGCATGGTGGCTGGACAAATGAATGATATTAAAGCTACTGATCACCAATTATCATTAACGGCATTAGATGATTTAAACATGCAAAAAACAGGTGCGTTAATAACTGCGGCCGTGCAAATGGGGGCAGCTTTAGCTGATGTACCGTTTGGCCAACAAGCTGCTTTGGAACAATTTGCTAATGATTTTGGTTTGGCTTTTCAAATTAAGGATGACTTATTAGATATGACTGCTACAACGGCTGAACTAGGAAAGCCAGCTAATCAAGATGATTTGCATGCTAAGAATACCTACCCACGCTTACTAGGCGTTGCCGCTGCCCAAACCAAGATAAAAGATTTAGTGAACGATGCGCAACAACAATTAGCACAATTACCAACGGATACGACCTTATTGGCTAGTTTCTTAGATTATTTTAAAGATGAAATGGGTAAATAGATGAAAAAAGAACGCGTTGATGTTTTATTAGTTAATCAAGGCTTATTTACTTCCCGTGAACAAGCTAAACGGGCTGTCATGGCAGGAGAAGTCTATGATGAAAATAACCAACGGCTTGACAAGCCCGGTGTAAAAATCCCCGCTGACAAACAATTACACCTTAAAGGCAAAAAACAACCTTATGTTAGTCGGGGAGGCTTGAAGTTGGCGAAGGCCTTAGATGTTTTTAACATTGATCTTACCGACCGTATTGTTTTAGATATCGGTGCGTCAACCGGTGGTTTTACGGATGTTGCTTTACGCCATGGTGCACAGCTAGTTTATGCCTTAGATGTTGGTTATAACCAGTTAGCTTGGAAGTTACGCGAAGATCCCCAGGTTGTTGTTATGGAACGGCAGAATTTCCGTTATAGTAAACCCGCCGATTTTACCCATGGTCAACCCGAATTTGCGATGACTGATGTTTCATTTATTTCTTTACATTTAATTTTGCCGCCATTAGCAGCTATCTTAAAACCAGGAGCTGATGCGGTCATGTTAATTAAGCCACAATTTGAAGCTGGTCCGGAAAATGTTGGTAAACATGGTATTGTTCGGGAACATCGTGTTCACCAAATGGTTTTGGAAGATATTGTTAATTTTAGTTTGCAAACAGGTTATGATGTCTTAGGTCTTGATTTTTCACCAATTAAAGGTGGCGAAGGTAATATTGAATTCTTAATTCATTTGCGGTTAGATCCCCAAGCACAAGGACATTTAGCTGCCGGTGTTGATATTAATGCAGTCATGCAACGAGCTTATGCTGCCTTAAATAATCATAAATAAGTGAGGCGTTCAGGGTGTTACAGGAACTATTTATTAAAGATTTTGCCATTATTGAGCAATTATCGATTAGTTTTGAAAAAGGCATGAGTGTGCTTACTGGTGAAACTGGTGCTGGTAAATCGATTATTATTGATGCCGTGGGTTTGTTAGCTGGTGGTCGTGGCTCTAGTAGTTTTGTACGCGCCGGCGCACATAAGGCAGTTTTACAAGGACAATTTATTGTAGCTAAAGATAGTGCCACCTTGGTAATGCTTGATGATTATGGCATTGAGCATGATGAGCAAACTTTGTTATTGCAACGGGAAATCAGTAGTAATGGTCGTAATGTTTGTCGCGTTAATGGGCAGTTAGTGAATACCACTGTTTTGAAAAAAATTGGCGAAACTTTAGTTGATATTCATGGTCAAAATGAACATCAAAGTTTAATGCACGCTGAACAACACCTGCGCTTATTAGATGAATATACTGGCGCTAAATTAGCTGTAGTTAAGGAACGTTACATCCAAGCATACCAACAATACCAACAATTAGCGCGTACTTTACAAGAACGCCTAGCTAATGAACAAGAATGGGCGCAACGGTTGGATATGTTACGTTTTCAAGTGCATGAAATTAATGATGCCCAATTACAAGCAAACGAAGAAGACGAGTTATTAAGTGAACGTGAACGACTTGATAATTTTCAAAAAATTAGTGATGCGTTGCACCAAAGTTACGCTGCTTTGTCAGCCGATAATAGTTCATTAGATCAAATCGGCGTGGCTATGAATGCGATGAATAGTATTGCGAACTTAGATGCTAGTTATCAAAATATTGCTGATACCATCCAATCGGCTTATTATGCTCTTCAAGATGCGGGTAGTGATATTAGTAATCAACTTGATATGTTGGCTTTTGATGAATCACGGTTAGATGTTGTTGAAAAGCGTCTTGAACTAATTAATCAGTTAAAACGTAAGTATGGTAATAGCGTGGCTGCTGTCCTTGCTTACGGTGCTAAGGCACAGGCCGAGTTGAATACTATGGAACAAAACAATACTAATCGGGATGAACTTACCCAACACTTACATACAGCCCAACACCATGCCCAACAATTAGCACAAGAATTATCAACCATGCGTCACCAAGCCGCTCATGCTTTGCAAAAAGCAGTTCATCAACAATTAGCCGCCTTGTATATGGACAAAGCAGTGTTTGAAGTCCGTTTTAATAAAAGCGAACAATTATGCAGTAATGGTTTTGACCAGGTTGAGTTTTATATTCAAACTAATCCTGGTGAAAAAATGTTGCCATTAACTAAGATTGCTTCTGGTGGGGAATTGTCGCGTTTGATGTTAGCGTTAAAAACGATTTTTTCACAAGCAGATGGGGTAACTAGTATTATTTTTGATGAAGTTGATACTGGTGTTAGCGGTCGCGTAGCGCAAGCGATTGCTGATAAAATGCATAGCATTGCCCAGCATTCACAGGTATTATGTATTACGCACTTACCACAAGTGGCGGCGATTAGCGATCACCAATTTTTGATTACTAAGCATGTTGCCCACGGTCGCACCACGACGACGGTTACGCCTGTTACCGGTCAAGCGCGGATCCATGCTTTAGCGCAAATGTTATCCGGTACGACGGTAACCCAGCTAACGCTTGAACATGCGCAAGAATTATTGAAATTAGCACATCATGAAAAAGATTTTTAAGACACTTGATTTATATAAATAATTAGTGCATGATTAAGGTTATAATCTTTAGAAACGGTGATTTTAAATATGACAAAACGTGGGATGTTGATCGTGTTATCAGGTCCTTCTGGAGTTGGCAAAGGAACCGTTCGGCAAGCAATGATGAAAGATCATCACCATCAAGATTTACAGTATTCGGTCTCAATGACGACTCGTCCCAAGCGACCGGGTGAGGTTGATGGCGTTGACTATTACTTCCGAACCAAAGAAGAATTTGAGCATGAAATTAAAAACGGTGGGATGCTTGAATATGCTCAATACGTCGATCACTACTATGGCACACCTTTAAAATACGTTAATCAAACGTTAGATGCTGGTAAAGATGTTTTACTTGAAATTGAAGTCAATGGTGCGATGCAAGTACGTTCCAAGTGTCCGGATGGGGTGTTTATTTTCTTAACGCCACCTGATTTGCAAGAATTACGGCAACGGATTATTAATCGCGGTACTGATGATATGGCAACGATTGATAAGCGGATGCAAAAGGCTGCTGAAGAAATCAAAATGATGACTAACTATGATTATGCGGTGGTAAATGATAAAGTAGAGTTAGCCGTTGATCGAATTGAAAAAATTATTGCCAGTGAACATCTTCGGGTGAGCCGGGTAATTGATCAATATACTTCATTTAATTAAAAGGAGCGAATACCATGATTATCTATCCATCTATTGATAAATTATTAGACCGTGTTGATTCACGTTATTCTTTAGCTGTTTTGGCAGCTAAGCGGGCACATGAATTGGAATTAGGCGATCCTAAGATGTTGCCTAAATATGAATCACCAAAACCTGTTGGTAAAGCATTAGAAGAAATTGCAGCAGGCGAAGTTAAAATTGATCCAAAATCAGAATTACTTGAACGTGATGCCGAAAAGTTGGATCATGAACAAAATCTTTAAAAATTAGCTAATATGTGAACGATTGCTTCACTTGTGTGCTGCTGTTTGTCGGTAGACAAGTGAAGCATTTTTATTATGATACGAAATGGAGGCCAAAATGCGTATTGCACAGGTAATTGTTGATGTTCCGACGATGCAAACTAATCGTCCTTATGATTATTGTGTACCGGCAACATTGCATGTTACGGCAGGAATGCGGGTTGTTGTTGGTTTTGGTAAAGGCAATCGGGCCGTACAAGGCTTTGTGATTGCCCTACATGATACTGCTGCCTTTACCGGTGAGTTAAAGCCACTTTTAGCCGTTTTAGATTCGCAACCAGTTTTAAATACAGAATTACTAGCATTATCATCATGGTTAGCAACAACCACTTTTGCTTTTCGCATCACTAGCATGCAAACAATGTTACCAAGTGCATTACGTGCCAATTATCGTAAGTATTTTGTGCCGACTTCTCATGCTAGTACCGCCGTTCAAGCCTTATTTAATCAGCAGTCTCGTCTTTTGTGGGATAAAAAGTTGCCCGCTGATATCGTTAAACAACTAACTAATGCCCGTAAAAAAGGCGAAGTAACATTAACTTATCAAGTTACTAACCAACTACAACCGAAGTATGTTAGTGGAGTAATTCGTAATTTAAGTGATGCTGAAATCATGCAGCAACAACAGCAATTAACTAAACGGGCAGCTAAGCAACAGCAATTATTAACGTTTTTAACTACTTTACAGCCCCAGCATGCTTATGTTTTGACCAACTTGATTGCACAATCGCATTTAAGTAGTAATGTTTGGCGGACGGCGATTAAAAAAGGCTGGTTAACTGCTACTAATGTTGAGGTTTATCGGCAACCTTATCCGCAATTATCGCGGCAAATTACTTCCCAATTACCAGCATTAACTACTGAACAGCAACAAGCTGTTACTACTATTAACCATGCGCAAGGTTATCAGCCATTTTTACTAGAAGGTGTAACGGGTAGTGGCAAAACGGAAGTGTATTTACGTACGATTGCGCACGCTTTAGCGCAAGATAAAACGGCATTACTATTAGTTCCTGAAATTTCGTTAACACCGCAAACAGTTCAACGTGTTATTCGCCGTTTTGGTGATCAAGTAGCGGTATTGCATAGCGGTTTATCAGCTGGTGAAAAATATGATGAATGGCGACGGATTGCTAATGGCACTGCTAAAGTAGTGGTGGGTGCACGTTCAGCTATTTTTGCACCTTTAACCAAAATTGGGGTAATTATTATTGATGAAGAACATGAAAGTAGCTATAAGCAAGAAGATACGCCGCGTTATCATGCTCGTGATGTGGCTTTGTGGCGCGGGCAGTATCATCAGTGTCCGGTTATTTTAGGTAGTGCTACGCCGTCGTTAGAATCACGTGCGCGTGCGCAAAAAGGCGTCTATCATTTATTAACCCTAACTAAACGGATTAATCAGCAACCATTACCGCCGGTTACTTTAGTTGATATGCGGCAGGAATTGGCACAGCAAACTACGCATAATTATTCGCAAGTCCTCCTAACAGCTTTGCAGCAACGCATTGAGCGGCATGAGCAAAGTGTTTTATTATTAAACCGTCGCGGTTATTCATCGTATGTTTTGTGTCGTGATTGTGGTTATGTTTTTAAATGTCCGCATTGTGATATTTCGTTAACAGTGCATATGCACCGGCGGGTGTTATGTTGCCACTATTGTGGTTACCAAATTCCGTTACCACAGTTTTGCCCACAATGTCATGAACGTCATTTACGTTTTTACGGGACAGGTACTGAAAAAGCGGAACAAGAATTGCAACGCTTATTGCCACAAGCACGTATTTTACGGATGGATGTCGATACTACGAAACATAAAGGTGATCATGAACGGTTATTAGCTGCTTTTGGGGCGCATCAAGCTGATGTTTTGTTAGGCACACAAATGATTGCGAAAGGCTTGGACTTTCCGAATGTTACTTTAGTAGGTGTTTTAAATGCCGATACTTCATTAAACTTACCTGACTTTCGTGCTAGCGAACGCACTTTTGATTTATTAACACAAGTTAGTGGCCGGGCTGGTCGAGCTGATAAAAGTGGACAAGTAATTATTCAAACTTATAATCCGGAACATTATGCGATTCAGTTTGCCCGGCAGCACAATTACGAAGGCTTTTTCTACCATGAAATGCAAATTCGGCATCGTGGCCGTTATGCACCATATTACTATACAATTAAGGTAACCGTCAGTCATTTAGACGAAAATAAGGCGGCCCAAAAAATCTTTATGATTATGAATGTGTTGCGTCCGGTTTTAAGCTCCCAGGCCATTTTACTAGGACCAACACCAGCGGCGATTGCTAAAATTAACCAACGCTATTATTACCAATTAGTTATCAAATACAAGCATGAACCGCAATTAATGCAAACATTAACGACGATTTTGAATACGACACAAGTTGATACCAAACAAGGTTATCAAATTACAATCGATCGGGAGCCATTACAATTTATCTAAATAAGGAGAGCATACATGACAACTGTTGTTTTTATGGGAACCCCACAATTTGCAGTACCAATTTTACAAGGAATTATCGATCATGGTTATCAAGTATTAGCAGTGGTAACACAACCAGATCGTGTGGTCGGACGCAAGAAAAAACTCCAAATGTCGCCGGTTAAGCAAGCCGCATTAACTAATGGCATTACGGTTTTGCAACCAGAAAAAATTAGTGGTAGCACGGCTATGCAACAAATTACCATGATGGCACCAGATTTGATTATTACAGCAGCTTATGGGCAATTTTTACCAACTGCCTTATTAAATAGTGCTAAAATTGCGGCAATTAATGTACATGGTTCATTATTACCTAAGTATCGCGGTGGTGCTCCAATTCAATATGCCATTAAAAACAATGATGATGTAACGGGTATTACGATTATGTACATGGCGAAAAAAATGGATGCGGGCGATATTATTACCCAAGCTTCTTTGCCAATTTTGCTAACCGATGATGCGGGCAGTGTTTTTGAAAAATTAAGCTATTTAGGTCGTGATTTGTTACTAAAAACACTACCGCAAATTATTGATGGTACCGCTCCACGCTTGCCACAAGATGAATCACAAGTAACTTTTGCCTATAATATTAAACCAGAAGAAGAACAAATTGATATTAATTGTTCGGCTCGGCAAATTAGTGGTTTAGTTCGTGCGTTACGACCGCAACCGGGTGCTTACTGCGATTTTGCCGGTAAACGAACTAAGTTATGGGATATTACGGTCCTTGATCAAGAAACTGATGAACAACCAGGAGTTGTAGTTGCTAAGACTAAAAAGACACTAGTAATTGCTGCTGGTAAACATACGACTTTTGCAATTAATTGCTTACAACCGGCTGGTAAAGCTAAGCAACCAATTCAAGCATACTTAAACGGTTTAGGCCGAAATATTAATATTGGTGATAAGGTGATTACAAATGACAATTAATAATCCACGTACATTAGCAACGACGATCTTAACTAAAGTTGATCAACAAAAAAGTTATGCTAATTTATCACTTGATAAAACCATTCAACGTTATCACTTGAACGGTCGTGATGCATCATTTTTAACAACGTTAGTTTATGGTGTGATTCAAAATCAATTAACGATTGATTACTTGCTCAAACCATTTTTGAAAAATCCAGAAAAATTACCTGCTTGGCTACGGTCATTATTGCGGGTAGCCGTCTTTCAAATGCGTTATTTGGATCGGATTCCGAAACATGCGATTTTTAATGAAACCATCGAAATTGCTAAGAAAAAAGGCAATATGCGTTTGGCAAAATTGGTAACGGCGGTATTACATCAGGTGCAACGTCATCAAGTCGATGCTTTTGACCATTTAAAAGATCCATACCAACGCCTTAGCGTGATGTATAGTATGCCGTTATGGTTAGTTAAAAAATTAAGTAAACAATATGGCTTATCACGCACTGAACATATGCTACAGACCATTAATCAACCAGCGCGGGCATCGCTACGAGTTAATACGAAGTTAATTGATCGTGCTACGTTGCGAGACCAATTACAAAGCGAATTTCCGCAATTACATGATAGTCATGTCTCACCGTTTGGCTTAGTAAGTCCTGGTGGTCATTTAGCGCGTACTGCTGCTTTTAATCAAGGTCTTTATACTATTCAAGACGAAAGTTCAATGTTAGTTGCTCCTAGTTTACGGTTAGCGCCAAGTCATAAGGTATTAGACGCGTGTGCTGCGCCTGGTGGCAAAACTACTCATATTGCGCAATATTTAGATGCTGCTGCCGGTGGACAAGTTATGGCATTAGACCTGCATCCGCATAAAATTAAGTTAATTAATGATAATGCGCAACGGTTACATTTGAGTGATGTGATTACGGCCCGGGCGATGGATGCACGTTTAGTTAAAGATAAGTTTGCTAATCAAAGCTTTGACCGGATTTTAGTAGACGCGCCATGCTCAGGTTTAGGGTTATTACGCCGTAAACCAGAAATTCGTTATGACCGCCAACCGCAAGATCTTAAATCATTGCCAGTAATTCAACTAGCGATTTTAAATAGTGTCGCTGATAAAGTTAAAATTGGTGGCTTAATCACTTATAGTACTTGTACGATTATATCTGATGAAAACCAAGACGTCGTTACGCGGTTTTTAAAACAGCATGATAATTTTAAATTAGTACCAGTAACATTAGCACAACCGCTTGATGTACCTAATGAACCATATTTACAGATTTTGCCGGATGATTATGGCACGGATGGCTTTTTCATTGCATCGTTGCAACGAATCAAATAATGGGGTGAATGTTGATGCAAGTTGCTTATCAAACTGATATTGGGCAACGGCGTGCTAGTAATCAGGATGCTGTTGGTGCATATGTTAATCAAAGCGGTGCGCATTTATTATTAGTAGCGGATGGTATGGGTGGTCATCAAGGCGGTGATGTCGCCTCATCACTAACAGTTGCTAACCTTAGTCATTTATTTGTTCAAACTACTCTTACTGATATTAATGATTTACAAGCTTGGTTACATCATGCTTTATATCAAGAAAACCGGCAGATTTACCAATTATCACAAGAAAATGAACAACTACGGGGCATGGGGACCACGATTGTCGCTATTATTGTTTACGGCAATCGTTATATTGTGGCGCATGTAGGTGATAGTCGTGCTTATTGCATGCACCAGCAACACTTGGTGCGGCTGACACAGGACCATTCTTTAGTAAACGCGTTAATTCAGCAAGGTGATCTTTCACCACAAGAAGCTAAGGATTTTCCCCAACGTAATGTGATTACGCGTTCGTTAGGCGTTGATCGGACCGTTGACATTGACTTTAATATTTATTCATTACAACCCCATGACTTGTTACTATTATGTAGTGATGGTTTAACTAATATGGTTAGTGATGATCAATTAGCATTAGTTTTACAAAGCAATGCTTCGTTACATGATAAAGTGCAACAATTAGTTAAAATGGCTAATGCCGCTGGTGGTCCTGATAATATTACTGCACTTTTAGCGGCACCTGATGAGGAGAATGATCAATAATGGAGCCAGGATATATTTTTAATGGCCGTTACCAAATCATTAGCTTATTGGGCGAAGGTGGAATGGCCAATGTTTATCTAGCCAATGATTTAATTTTAAATCGGCAAGTCGCTTTAAAGGTTTTACGCTTAGATTTGCGTAATGATGCTAATGTGATGCGTCATTTTCAGCATGAAGCCCATGCCGTAACGGAGTTAGTCGATCCTAACATTGTTACTATTTATGATGTGGGTGAAGATCATGGTTTGCAGTATTTAGTAATGGAATACGTGCAAGGTATGGATTTAAAGCATTATATTAAGACCCATTTTCCTATTCCGTACCAACGAGTAGTTGATATTATGATGCAAATCACTTCCGCTGTGCAAGTTGCGCATGAACACCACATTATTCATCGTGATTTAAAACCGCAAAATATTCTGATTGATAATACTGGTCATATTAAGATTACTGACTTTGGTATTGCGGTGGCATTAAGTGAAGATTCACTTACCCAAACTAATTCAGTGTTGGGTTCAGTTCATTATTTATCGCCTGAACAAGCGCGGGGCGGAATGGCTACCCCGCGTTCGGATATTTATTCAATGGGCATTATTTTATATGAAATGCTAACTGGTTCAGTACCTTTTGAAGGTGAATCAGCTGTTTCGATTGCATTAAAGCATTTTCAAAATAATATTCCGTCAGTGCGGGCCTTTGACCATAATATTCCGCAAGCTTTGGAAAACGTGGTTTTAAAGGCCACTTGTAAGGATGCTAGTGAACGCTACGCTTCCGCAGCGGCAATGCAGGCAGATTTAAAAACGGCTTTATCACCACAACGATTACATGAAGCTAAGTTTAAACCAACGCGGCATTACGAAACCGAAGAAACTAAGATTATTCCTGATATTTCGGGAGTGTTACTAAATAATCAACATGATCTTGATAAAACCATTGTTTCTGTAAAGCATCACGATAAGCAATCACCAGCTACACCGCCTAAAATTCATCATCGCTTTCGCTGGTTGATTTTGTTAACAGTGTTATTAATTGGCGTTTTTACAACAATTATGTTGGTTCTTAATAATAGCGAAGTAAAGGTACCTGATATTAGTGGTATGACGCGTTCACAAGCTACGAATACCTTAATTGATAACCGGTTACAATTAGGTAAGGTAACTTATCAAAATAGTTACCAAGTAGTAAAAGGGCGTATTATTAGTATTAAACCGACCGAAGGTAAAAAAGTAAAACCACATACTAAAATCGCCGTTGTTTTAAGTAAGGGTGCGCTTAAATATCGACTGGCTAATTATGTGGGGCAACCTTATGACATGGTTGCCAAAAAATTAAGTAAGTTAGGCTTTGCCGTTGAAAAAATTGAAGCAGCTTCAAATATTGCGGGAAAAGGAACGATTATTTCGCAATCAATTACTAGCGGTACGAAAGTGATGCCAAAGCGCACAACGATTTCATTTACGGTAAGTAGCGGGCGCAATGTATTTGCTGTTCCTGATTTAACTAATTATACACAACGTGATGTTGAAAACTATGCTAATACGGTTGGTTTAACTTTAGTTATTAATACAGCTTACTCTAATAGTGTGCCTAGCGGTTTAGTAATGGGACAATCACCCGTAGCGAATACTAATATGTCGGTTGGTAATCTTTTGACAGTAACGATTTCGAAAGGACCAGCGCCAAATGCTCATACCGCTTCATCTACTATTACGAGTAAAAGGACTTACCAAAATAGCAGTAGTGCTAATAGCGTTTTAAACAATTCACGCATAAATAGTGCAAATATCAATAATAATAGTGATTTACGACGGAAGGAGTAATAAGTTGCAAGGACGAATTTTGCATTCATTAAGTGGCTTTTATGATGTTCTTAGTGATGATGATCATCAAATTTATCGTACACGGGCACGGGGGAATTTTCGTAAACGGGGCATTACGCCTTTAGTAGGCGATTTTGTTGAATTTGCTGATGGTTACCTATTAAAAATCTTGCCACGTACTAACCAACTTAAACGCCCGCCAGTTGCTAATATTGATCAAGTAGTGCTAGTGGTTTCAGCACGACAACCTGATTTTTCACCGAATTTATTAGATCGCTTCTTAGTATCATTAGCTGGTCATCATATTGACGCGATTATTTATCTAACTAAAACAGATTTGTTAAATGATGAAGAATATCAACAACTAACAAAATTATTAACCGGTTATCGTGAACTTGGTTACCAAGTATTAGCACCACGGCAGATTTATGATGCGGCAGTCTTACACGATTTACAAAAGCAATTTGCCCAACGTGTTACTATTTTTACAGGTCAAACTGGGGCTGGTAAGTCAAGTTTATTAAATCACCTAGCGCCAAGTTTACAATTAGCAACAGGCGCAATTTCGCAAAGCTTAAACCGGGGTCGGCATACTACACGGCAAGTTAGTTTATATCCGTTATTTGATGGGTTAGTCGCTGATACGCCGGGATTTTCTTCATTAAATTTATCGTTGTTAGGCGTTACTTTAAGTGATTTAGCCCAGCGGTTTCCAGAGTTTGTTGCTGCCGCACCACATTGTAAATTTCGTGGTTGTCAACATGTTGCGGAACCTGGTTGTGCGGTAAAACAATTATTGACTGCAGGGCAGATTATGTCCACTCGTTATGATGATTACCTACAGTTTCGGGATGAACTAAAGCAATTACGGCCCGTTTATAATAAAAAGAAATAAAAAAGACGTCTGGAAATCCAGACGTCTTTTTTTTTAATCATGATTAAACACGAGTAACTTTACCTGATTTCAAAGCACGAGCAGAAACCCATACGCGTTTAGGTTTGCCGTTAACTAAAATCCGTACTTTTTGAAGATTTGGTTTCCATGAACGACGTGAAGCGTTTAAAGCATGGGAACGCTTGTTACCGAAATGAGTCCGGCGACCAGTAATAGTATCTTTAGCCACTGAATTCAACCTCCTTTAATATGCAGATCTGCAAATTTTCACTTAAATAATTTATCATAAGCATGGTAATATTGCAAGTTTTATTCAAGTAAAATCACTTGACAGCTTATTGATTAGTTTGAATTAATCGACTAAATCACTTATAGTAGTATTCATTACATTGTTGTGCATAATCAATATGTGTTAAAATACCCTTAATTGTATTGTTGTTTTAGCAACGTTTAATTATAGATATAAGGGGGATTCCACCGTGACTGTAAAAATTACAACTCAATATGGCGATATCGATTTGAATAATAATGTTATTGCAACGGTTGTTGGTGGAGCAGCAACAGATGTTTTTGGAATTGTCGGCATGGCTTCCAAAAATGCTTTGCGCGACAATTTTAATGAAATTCTTAAACGTGATGATTATTCACGGGGAATTGTTGTCCGCCAAGAAGATAATGGTATTGCTGTTGATGTTTATATCATCGTTGGTTATGGTACCAAGATTTCAGAAGTATGTCGAAATGTTCAAGACAAAGTTAAGTATAACTTAAAGTCTTTACTTGGTATTACTGCTAATTCAGTAAATGTATTCGTACAAGGCGTACGTGTTTTAGAAGATTAATTTAGTGATTTGGTTATAGGAGGAACAAGGTTTTGACAGTAACCGAAATTAATGCGGCAAAGTTTAAAGACATGGTTCGTGTTGCCGCGCATCGTTTAAGTAATAATGCTGAGTTTGTAAACTCACTTAATGTTTTTCCGGTTCCTGATGGTGATACTGGCACTAATATGAGTTTGAGTTTTCAAAGTGGTGCGAAAGAAGTTAATGATTCTAATGCTGATAGTGTTGGTGCCTTGGCACAATGCTTGGCAAAGGGGTTATTAATGGGAGCACGTGGTAACTCTGGTGTTATTAGTTCACAACTTTTTCGTGGCTTCGCAAAGCGTGTAGAAAAATTATCAACCTTAACTGCCCAGGATCTTGTTAATGGTTTTGTTGGTGGTGTAGAAACAGCATATAAGGCCGTAATGAAACCTGTTGAGGGCACCATTTTAACAGTTGCGCGTGAAGCTGCTAAAGCAGGTATTAAAACAGCAAGCAAGACTGATGATATTAGTGTTGTCATGCGGGCTATTGTTGATGGCGCGCGGGCAGCTTTAAAGACAACGCCTGATTTATTACCTGTTTTAAAGGAAGTCGGCGTAGTTGATTCTGGTGGTCAAGGCTTAGTATTTATTTATGAAGGTTTCTTAGAAGGTTTGACAGGTGAAAAGAGTAAGGATATCCATACTCCAAGTCAAAGCGAAATGGATGAAATGGTTAATGCCACTCATCATCAAAGTGTCCAAAGTCAATTAGATACTAAAGATATTAAGAACGGTTTTTGTACCGAAATGATGATCAAACTGGGACCAACACCACAATTCCAAAAGTTTAATTATGAAGAATTTCGCAATCATTTAAGTAATTTAGGCGATTCATTATTAGCGGTTGCGGATGATGAAGTAGTTAAAGTGCATGTGCATACTGAACATCCGGGTTTGGTATGGGCATACGGCCAACAATTTGGGACATTATCCAAAATCAAAATCGATAATATGCGTTTACAACACGAAACGATTATTGAAAACGATGAACCAGATATGAAACCAGCGGCACCAATTGATTACGGTATTATTGCGATTGCTGCTGGTGATGGGTTAGCCCAAATCTTTAAGAGCTTAGGTGTAACTTATGTTTTAAATGGCGGGCAAACAATGAATCCAAGTACTAAAGATATTTTGGATGCAATTACTGCTTTAAATGCTAAACGAGTAATTGTTTTGCCAAATAACGGTAATATTTTAATGGCTGCACAACAAGCTGCACAAGCAGCTGATATGCCGGTTGCCATTGTACCAAGTAAAACCATTTCCCAAGGGATGACAGCAATGTTTGCATTTAATCCTGATAATGATTTAGGTACTAATGAAGCAGAAATGACCGATGCCTTAGCCACTGTTACTAGTGGGCAAATTACCCAGGCTATTCGTGATACAACAATTAATGGCATGACCATTAAGAAAGATGACTTTATGGGGATTATTAATGGCGATATTGCCGTTGCAGCCCCTGATCGGCAACAAGTAACTATTGATACTCTTAATAAGATGATTGATGAAGATAGTGAAGTTATCACAATTTTAGTTGGTGGTGATGGTTCAATGGCTGAAGCAGAAGCAATTAAGGCCGCTGTTTTGGCTGAACATGATGATATGGAAGCAGAAATTCATCGTGGTGATCAACCAGTATATGCTTATTTACTATCAGTTGAATAATTACTGTATATTGAGGAAGGGAGTTGTGTTTTAACACGCAACTCCCTTATTTGATTGTTATAATTTAAAATGGTGAGGTTTATGGAATCATTACAAGATTCAGTAATGGTGTTACCTGGTGTCGGACCAAAACGTTTGACGGCACTTAATCAGCTAGGTATTAACACTATTTATGATCTGTTATTTTATTTTCCGTTTCGCTATGAAGATTTAAGTGTTAAGGATTTAGCGAATGTAATTGATCAAGAAAAAGTAACTTTAAAAGGTACCGTGGTTGCTGACGCCGTTATTGCTCGGTTTGGTGCGCATAAAATACGGGTTAATGTCCGGTTATTAATTGGCCATGATGTTATTATGGTTACTTTTTTTAATCAACCATGGTTAAAAGATAAATTTCATACTGGTGATGAAGTTGCAGTTTATGGTAAATGGGATGCTAAACGACATAGCTTGACCGGAATGAAGTTAATTGCTACGCAAGCGCGTGCTCATCAAAATGAATATGAACCCATTTATACTGTTAACAAAGCTATTCGCCAGCAAACGTTAGTACAGTTAATTAAAAGTGCTTATTTGAAATATCATGCGTTATTAAAAGATATCATTCCGCAAACATTACGCCAACGTTACCGGTTAATGGATGTTCAACAGTTAGTGCGGGCCATGCATTTTCCTAAATCATTGCAAGAGGCAAAACTTGCTCATCGTAGTGCAGTTTTTCGCGAGTTCTTTTTGTTTCAATTACGTATTCAGTATTTAAAACGTCACAATGAAACAGCACAAAAAGGTCTGCAATTAAACTATGATTTGCCAGCTGTTAAGGCATTTATTCATCATTTGCCTTTTGAATTAACCCATGCTCAAAAACGGGTCGTTAATGAAATTTGTCATGACATGCACCGGCCTTACCACATGAACCGCTTACTACAAGGTGATGTGGGTAGTGGGAAAACAGTGGTGGCGGCAATTGCAATGTTTGCGGCAGTGACAGCCGGTTATCAAGCTGCACTAATGGTGCCGACGGAAGTTTTAGCCGAACAGCATTGGCAGAATTTGTCTAAGTTATTTGCGCCGGAACACGTTACTGTCCAGTTATTAACGGGTACTGTTACGGGCAAGCAACGGCAAACGGCATTGCATAATATTGCTAGTGGACGCGCTAATATTATTGTTGGCACGCATGCTTTAATTCAAGATGCCGTAACATTTCATAAATTAGGCTTGGTTGTTATTGATGAGCAGCACCGTTTTGGTGTGCAACAACGCCGCATTTTGCGTGAAAAAGGTACTGATCCCGATGTTTTAATGATGACGGCGACGCCTATTCCACGCACATTGGCGATTACGACTTATGGTGAAATGGATGTTTCCAGTATTGATGAAATGCCTAAGGGACGCTTACCAGTGAAAACAATTTGGATTCGTCATAATGAAGTACCGCAACAGTTAGCGTTTATTCGTCAACAATTAGCAGCAGGTCACCAGGCCTTTGTAATTACTCCGTTAATTGCTGAATCAGAGAAGTTAGATTTACAAAATGCGGAAACACTGTATCAGCAAATGCAAGCATATTTTGGTGATCAATTTAAAGTGGCCTTATTGCATGGGCAAATGAGTGCTGATGAAAAAGAAAAAGTTATGCAATCATTTGTCGAAAATAAGGTACAATTATTAGTATCAACTACCGTTGTTGAAGTTGGCGTTGATGTGCCTAATGCAACGGTGATGATGATTTATGATGCTGATCGGTTTGGTTTAGCTCAATTACATCAATTGCGCGGTCGGGTCGGCCGTGGCAATGCCCAGGCATATTGTATTTTAGTGGCTGATCCTAAAAACCAAACTGGCATTGAACGAATGCAAATTATGACGAAAACCCACAATGGTTTTGTTTTATCGCAAAAAGATTTAGAAATGCGCGGTAGTGGTGATATCTTTGGTAGCCGGCAGTCTGGTTTGCCAGAATTTAAAATTGGGGATCCCGTTACTGATATTAATGCTTTAGTAACCGCGCGCGATGCCGTACAAGCGATTTTGGATACTGATCCGCATTTGCAGCAGCCACAGCATCGTAATATGTATCAATATTTACAACATATTGATTTAATGAGTGGTAGTTTTGATTAATTAGAAAGGTTTGATTGATAAAATGATGAAAATTGCAGTAGATGCCATGGGTGGCGATCATGCCCCACAAGTAGTAATTGCTGGCATTGAACAAGCACGTGATCAATTTAGTGATTTGGAATTTTTAGTATTTGGTGATGAACCACAAATTCGGAAATATCTTCATAATGATCAACGCATTACGATTGTTCACACTACTGAAGTAATTGAAAATAATGATGAACCCGTCCGGGCAATTCGGACTAAGAAACAAGCATCAATGGTTTTAGCAGCTAAAGCGGTTAAAAATGGTGAAGCCGATGCGTTATTTTCATTAGGCAGCACCGGCGCATTATTAGCATCTGGCTTATTTATTATTGGACGGATTCGTGGTATTGAACGTCCCGGTTTAATGCCAACCATGCCAACGGTCGATGCAGCTGGTCGTGGTTTTAATATCTTGGATGTTGGTGCTAACGCTGAAAACCGCCCTAACCAACTATATCAATATGCGTTGATGGGTTCTGTTTATGCTGAAACGGTTCGGGGCATTAAAAATCCGCGGATCGGTTTGTTAAATAACGGTGCTGAAGAGCATAAAGGCGATGAATTGCATCAAGAAACACATAAATTATTAGCAGCAAGTAAGGATATTAATTTTGTGGGTAATGTTGAAGCCGATCATTTATTGCAAGGAGTAGCTGATGTAGTGGTTACCGATGGTTTTACTGGCAATGCTACTTTAAAAGCAATTGAAGGTACCGCTAAAATCGTTATGAAGAGCATCAAACATGCCATTTTAGACCAAGGCTTGAAAGAAAAAATTGGCGCATTATTAATTAAAGGTAGTTTAAGTAAAATTGCAGCCAAGTTTGATGTTTCAGTATACGGTGGCGCCGTTTTACTAGGAATCAGTGCGCCGGTTATTAAGGCCCATGGGGCTGCCGATGCGCGGACGATTTTTTACACTATTAAACAAATTCGTCAAATGATAGCTGGACAAACCATTCAACGGGTGGTTGATTATTTTGATCAACATCAAATAACTGAAGAAAACTAGACGATGTCATTAAAATGGGCTAAACTTAACACTATCTATTAAAAGTTAAAGGTGACAATACATTATGACTGAACAAGCAATTTTTGACAAAATTAGTAGTATCTTACAAGCACGTTTTGAAATTAGTGCTGACAAAGTAACTAATGCACTTAACTTTCGCAAGGATTTAGATGCTGATTCAATTGATATGGTTGAATTAGTATTAGAATTAGAAGATGCTTTTGGTGCTGAAATTCCTGATGAAGAAGCTGAAAAAATTCAAACAGTTGGCGATGCCGTTGCTTATATCAAAGCACACCAAAAATAATTAACCATTAGTTAGACTGCGGTCTAACTTTTTATTTCATTTTATGAGGAGATGAATATTTATGGTAGATGCAGGCTTATTAACTGAATTATGTGAACGTTATGACATCACTTTTAAAAATCCTGCTTTACTTGATGAAGCTTTTACTCATTCATCTTATGCAAATGAACATCAAAATTTGGGCATTCATGATAATGAACGACTTGAATTTCTTGGTGATGCTGTTTTGGAATTAACTGTTTCCGATTATTTATATAATAAATATCCGGACTTGCCAGAAGGTAAACTGACAAGAATGCGTGCTGAAATCGTGCAAACACGTAGTTTTAGCGCGTTCGCCAAGGAAGCTAATTTTGATAAGTATATTAAGTTAGGCCGTGGTGAGGAAAAGTCGGGAGCACGGCAACGGGCAACCTTATTGGAAGACTTATTTGAAGCATTTAATGGCGCATTATATCTTGATCAAGGTAAAGCAGCTGTCGTGAAGTTTTTATCGCAAACAGTCTTTCCAAAGATTGATTCAGGTGTTTTCTTAACATTTATGGATCATAAAACGCACTTGCAGGAATACTTGCAACAAAATGGCGCGGTTGATATTGCGTATAACTTGCTTGATGAAAGTGGTGCTGCTAATCAACGGCAGTTCACGGTTGCCGTTACTGTTAATGGTGAATTATTAGGTCAAGGTAGCGGTTCTAGTAAGAAGAGTGCTGAACAAGCTGCAGCCGCCCAAGCATTACAAAAACTACATGTTGCTGATTAAAATAATGAACGAAGCAAATCAATTAAGATTTGCTTCGTTTTTTACTATGTAAAAAAGATTTGCGAGACGGTATAATAAAAAGTATTAGACTAATTGGGAGGTATCGTCATGCAATTACTGTCACTAACATTAAGTGGTTTCAAATCATTTGCTGATAAAACCACTATTAATTTTGTGCCAGGAATTACGGGCATTGTAGGTCCTAATGGTAGTGGCAAATCAAATATTACGGAAGCTATCCGGTGGGTAATGGGCGAGCAATCAGCCAAGAGTTTACGGGGAACGCATATGACCGATATTATTTTTGCTGGTACTGCGCTGCGACCACCACTAAACCGCGCTGATGTAACCATTCGCTTTGATAATAGCGATCACTATTTAAAAAATGCTAGTGAACAAATTGAAATTACTCGTAGTTTTTTACGTGACGGTACAAGTGAGTTTAGACTTAATCAACGAACATGTCGTTTGAAAGATATTACGGATTTATTTATGGATTCTGGCTTAGGGCGCGATTCATTTTCAATTATTTCGCAAGGGCGCGTTGAAGCCATTTTCAATAGTAAACCGGAAGAACGCCGCAGTATCATTGAAGAAGCTGCTGGTGTTTTGAAATACAAAATTAAGAAAAAGCAAGCCCAAAAGGAGCTCACGACTACTGAAGATAATTTAAATCGCGTCTTAGATATTGTGCATGAATTAACTTTGCAATTAGAACCTTTGCAAGAACAAAGTAGTATTGCTAAAGATTATTTAGCACAAAAAAAGCAGTATGATCAGTTTCATCAACAGTTATTAGTGAAAGAAATCACGACTTTAGCAACCCAACAACAAACGGTACAGCAACATGCGCAACAATTACAAACAACACTCCAAGAAATTGCAGCACGCTTGCATACAACGCAACAGCAATTAACGGCTAAAACAACGCAACAACAACAATTAACGACATCATTAGATACCCATAATCAACAGTTGTTGACAATTACTAAGGAAATTCAGTCTTTAAAAGGGCAAGAAGAAGTTGCTAATGAACGGCAAAGTAATCAAAAGGCGAACTTAACTGCTTTGGCTACGCAATTAAGTGAATTACAACAAACATTGCAACAAAGTCAAACTCAATTACAAACCGCGCAACAACAACGCGATGAACAATCACAATTAGTTACTAAAGTTAACCAAGCAATTCATGATTTGACACAACAAGCTGGCGAAACGCAAGAAGATCTCAATGCTAAGTTAACGCAATTACAAGATGATTATGTTGATTTGTTACAACAACAAACTAGCAATCATAATGAATTGAATTATGCGCAAAAACAGTTACAACAAACGCATCATGTGGATCAAGCGCATCAAGCGCAACAGCAACAATTACAGCATGAATGCGATGATCTTGAGAACCAAGTTAGTGTCTTAGCTACGCAAAAAAAGCAAGCCGCAACTAAGTTACAAACGCAACAAACTGCTTTGCAAACGGCCCAACAACAACAACAGCAATTGCAACAACGCTACGAACGTGATGAAAAGGCTTGGTATCAAGCTCTTAATATTTTGCAACAGGTTAAAACACGTAAAAACACGTTACAAGAAGCCGCTGCCGATCACATTGGCTTTTACCAAGGTGTTAAAGCTGCGCTGGATTATCAATCACAAAATGCGGGCATTAAAGGCGCTGTTGCTGAATTAATTAATGTAACTTCGCAATACCAAACTGCGATTGAAACCGCCTTAGGTGCGCAATTACAATACGTAGTAACTGATACTGCCCAAACGGCTCAACAGGCGATTGCTTATTTAAAACAACATCGTTTGGGACGGGCAACTTTTTTACCAATGACGGTGATGCGACCACGGTTGTTGCCATCTGAAATCACGGCAGTGTTAAAGCATCAGTCTGGTTTTATTGGAATTGCTTATGATTTAGTTACATATGAACCTAATTATCAAAATATTGTTGCTAATTTATTAGGTAATATCGTGGTAGTTGATAATTTAACTAATGCTAATCAAATTGCTAAGCAACTACATTATCGTTATCGGTTAGTTACTTTAGAAGGTGATTTGATTAACCCGGGTGGTTCAATGACGGGTGGTCAAGTTAGTCAACATGGCAATAATTTGTTATCACGTCGTAATGAATTACAGCAGCTAACTAATCAATTAGACACCATGCAGGCTAAACTTGATCAACGGCAAGCCACATTAACGCAGTTAAAACATGATAAACAAACAATTAGTTCACAAGTTACACAGTTACAAATACAAGTTGCCCAAGCGCAGCAAGCTTATCAACAGTTAACTAACCGGTGGCAACAAGTTGATTTACAATATCAACAAGTACAAAAACAATTACAAGCCATTCAATATGAAAATCAACAAACTAGTGATGAACATCAAGCTTTAACAAACCAAATTGCACAATTACAACAGCAAGCAACGACGTTAACGACGCAATTAACTACTACTGATACTCAAATTAAAGAAGTTAAGCAACGCTTGCAATCATTTAATGTTCATCAACAGCAACTTAATGCGCAGTTGGCGAAATTACGTCAACAACAAGCCGCTGCCCAAGCTACTTTACAAGCAACAGCGCAACAAGTAACTTTACTGACCACTAATGTTGAACAGCAAAAGACACAAATTACCCGTTTACAACAACGGCAACAGCAAATTAATAGTGTCCATCATGAAGATGCCCAGCAACGCCAGCAACGGCAAGCACGTTTACAAAATTTGCAAGCACAATTAGCACAGTTACAGCAACAAGTTACTGCTGAATCAAATCAACAGCAAACTTTACAAGCACAAATTAGCACTTTAACTGTGCATAAGGATCATGATTATCAATTACAAAGCACAGCTTTTGCTGATCAAGAACAAACAGCCGTAAAAATTAGTCAATTAAAGACTAAGCTGCAACAAGCTTTAACGACGCTGAGTGAAGAATATCATATTAGTTTTGAAGCGGCACAGCAGGAGTATCATAGTCAATTATCAGTTGAGCAATTGCGTCAAAAGCTTAAATTACTTAAGCTTAGTATTGATGAGTTAGGCAATGTTAATTTAAATGCCATTGATGAATACCAACGTGTTAAGGAACGTTATGATTTTCTAACGCAACAACAACTTGATTTACAAGCTGCACAACAGCAAATTATCACCACCATGGATGAAATGGATCAGACTGTTGTGCAACAATTTACCCAAACATTTAATGAAATTGCGGCTGCTTTCGCAAAGATTTTTCCAATTATGTTTGGTGGTGGGCAAGCACGCTTGGAATTAACTGATCCTGAACATATGCTAACTACTGGCATTGAAATAAGTGTGCAACCACCTGGTAAAAAGTTACAACACTTAACATTACTATCCGGTGGTGAACGTGCTTTAACTGCAATTACATTATTGTTTGCTATTTTGCAAGTGCGGCCGGTACCTTTTTGTATATTAGATGAAGTCGAAGCTTCACTAGATGATGTTAATGTGGCACGCTTTGGTTCATTTTTACAACATTATGAAACCGATACTCAGTTTATTGTGATTACCCATCGTAAAGGCACGATGCTAGCGGCCGATCGTTTGTATGGAGTTACGATGGAAGAATCGGGAGTATCCAAAGTAGTTGCGGTTAATTTAAAAGATAAAAATAAGGAGCATTAATATGGGTTTATTTGATCGATTACGTAAAGTTTTTGGCCATAAACAAGATAAAGAAAACGAAGAAACAACTTCAGCAGCAAGTGCAGTTACGTCTAATGCATCATCTGCTAATGCTAGTCAAGCAGCAAGTGCGGTTAGTGTTGCCGCGCCTAGTGCAACTAATACATCATCAGCTCCCGCCAGTGCGGCGGCTAGTGATGAATTACCAAGTGAAAGCATGGCAACGGCGGTAACAAGTGCGGTTAATGAATTAACGACCAGTGAAACGACTGCAGATATTATTCAAGATGAAGAGCAAGCTGATCAAACTGCTGCTGAAATGGAAGTACAACGGCATGATGAAGCAACTGCCGTTATCGATGATCAACAGCAATTTGTAGCTGATGTAACATCAGCAACCACTGATATGGTTAGTGAAGCATCATCTTCAAGTGCGCCCAGTGCCACCGCAAGTCAAGCAGCTGATGAAGTTTCCGCTGCAAGTGCAACACCTAATGCAGCCATTGCTGATGAACAAACAACTACTACTGCTAAGTATGACAAAGGCCTGCAAAAGTCCCGCCATACGTTTAGTGAAAAATTAAATGCTTTTTTAGCTAATTTCCGTTCGGTTGATGAAGATTTCTTTGATGATCTCGAAGAAGTAATGATTGAAGCCGATGTTGGTTTTGAAACAACGATGAAATTAACTGATGCTTTACGTGAAGAAGTTAAATTAAAAAATGCTAAAAAGCGTAAGGATGTTGAAGAAGTTATTGTTGAAAAACTAGTTGATATGTATGGCGAAGAAGGTAATGATGAAGATAATACTCTTCATTTTGCAACAAGTGATGAACCAACTGTTTTCTTATTTGTTGGAGTTAATGGTGCTGGTAAGACAACTACAATTGGTAAGTTAGCCCATCGTTATCAACAAGCTGGCAAAAAAGTATTAATGGTTGCGGGTGATACGTTCCGGGCTGGTGCCATTGAACAATTGCAAGAATGGGGTCGTAAAGTTAATGTTCCGGTTGTTGCCGCTGCTGCTGGCAGTGATCCCGCCGCCGTTGTTTTTGATGCTGTCAAAAAAGCTAAGGCTGAACATTATGATGTTTTATTAGTTGATACAGCTGGGCGTTTACAAAATAAAGTCAACTTAATGAAAGAATTAGAAAAGATTAAGCGCGTAATTACCCGGGAACTGCCAGATGCCCCACAAGAAACATTATTAGTATTAGATGCTACTACTGGTCAAAACGCATTATTACAAGCTAAACAATTTAAAGCAACAACTAATGTAACTGGCATTGTTTTGACGAAGTTAGATGGCACTGCTAAAGGTGGCATTGTGTTAGCTATTCGGAATGAATTACATATTCCTGTTAAATTAGTTGGCTTGGGTGAACAAATGGATGATTTACAAGACTTTGATCCAAATCGTTTTATTTACGGCTTGTTTAAAGAATTAATTGTTAACGATGATCACGAATAATATTGGGGTGAATTATAATGGATATTGTTAAAAATAACCGTATGAATTCTTTATTTGAATTTTATGCACCGTTATTGACTAATAAACAATACCAATATTTACAATTATATTATGGTGATGATTATTCATTAGGTGAGATTGCTGAAGAATTTAACGTATCACGACAAGCAGTGTATGATAACATCCGCCGGACCGAGCATATTTTAGAAGATTATGAAAGTAAGTTACACTTATTACACAATTACGAATTGCAAAACCAAAAAGTTGATATGTTGCAAGCTTACTTAGCCCAGCATTATCCTAATGATTATCAATTACAAGATTTGATTCAACAAGTAGTTAGAGTTACTGAAAATGACGAACAAAGTGAGGAAGAATAGATGGCGTTCGAAGGATTAACACAACGACTTCAAAATGCATTATCTAAATTACGTGGTAAAGGTAAAGTTACCGAAAGCGATGTTAAAGAAACAATGCGTGAAATTCGGTTGGCCTTACTAGAAGCTGACGTTAATTTTAGCGTTGTTAAAGACTTTATTAAAACCGTGCGGCAACGTGCTGTCGGGGCAGAAGTTTTAGAAAGTCTAACACCCGGTCAACAAATTATTAAAATTGTTGATGAAGAATTAACCAAGATGATGGGGGAAGATGCTGCGCCTTTAAATAAGGCACCACATATTCCTACTATCATTATGATGGTCGGTTTACAAGGGGCCGGGAAAACGACTACTGCTGGTAAGTTAGCCGCTTATTTAAAACGAACTGAGCATGCGCGTCCAATGATGATTGCTGCTGACGTTTATCGACCAGCGGCGGTTGAACAGTTAGTAACCGTTGGTAAGGAAATTGATGTACCCGTTTTTGAAATGGGGACTGATCATGATCCGGTTGATATTGTTAAACAAGGCTTAATTCAAGCTGATTTGCAAAAAAATGATTATGTTTTGATTGATACGGCTGGTCGCTTGCAAATTGATGAAGCTTTAATGGATGAATTGGCACGTATTAAAGCATTGACACATCCTAATGAAATCCTTTTAGTAGTTGATGCCATGACTGGTCAAGCCGCGGTTGATGTTGCTAAAGGTTTTGATGAACGTCTTGATATTACTGGCGTTGTTTTAACTAAATTAGATGGTGATACCCGTGGTGGGGCTGCTTTATCAATTCGGGCGGTTACTGGTAAACCAATTAAATTTGTTGGTCAAGGTGAAAAATTAACCGACCTTGATGTTTTCCATCCTGATCGTATGGCTAGTCGTATCTTAGGTATGGGCGACATGCTGACTTTAATTGATAAAGCACAACAAACTTACGATGAAAAAAAGTCAGCAGCAATGCTTGAAAAAATGCGTGAAAACACCTTTGATTTTAACGATTTTATTGAGCAAATGGATCAAGTTGCCAGCATGGGACCATTAGAAGATATCATTAAAATGATGCCAGGAATGGCTACTAATCCGCAACTTAAGAATTTAAATATTGATCCTAAAGAACTCGCGCATATTAAAGCAATCGTGATGTCTATGACACCAGCCGAACGTGAAGATCCTGATTTATTAAATCCTAGTCGGCGCCGCCGAATTGCCGCTGGTGCTGGTCGCCCAATTCAAGAAGTTAATCGCATGATTAAACAATTTAAGCAAATGCGGCAAATGATGGAAAAAGTCTCCAAAGGCAACTTTAGCGGGATGGAAAATCTTTTTGGCACCGGCATGCGTGGTAAATTAGGTAAAATGGCGATGCGCTCTGCCGTTAAAAAGCAAAAGAAAATGAAAAAGAAACGCATGAAGAAAATTAAACGTTTCAAATCAAAGTAAAAAAATAAATATGTCAAGAAAAAACGCTTTACAGGTTTACGGTTCTTTGATATATTTATTAAGTCGATAAATTATAGGAGGTCATATTATTATGGCAGTTAAGATTCGTTTAAGAAGAATGGGTTCTAAGCGTAAACCATTTTATCGTGTCGTTGTTGCTGACTCACGTGCACCACGTGATGGTCGCTTCATCGCTGAAGTTGGTTACTACAATCCATTAACTGACCCTGTCCAAGTTAACTTAAAAGATGAAGAAATTTTAGACTGGCTTCAAAAAGGTGCTCAACCTTCAGATACAGTTCGTAACTTATTATCTAAAGAAGGTATCATGAAGAAGTATCACGAAGCACGTTTTGCTAAGAAATAAAGTAGGGCTTATACATGATAAATGTGCAAGAACTAGTTATGACGATTGTAAAACCACTGGTTACCCAGCCACAAGCAGTTACAATTGCTCAAAGTGAAACGGCACGTTTGGTCGAATTGAAATTATCAGTGGCACCACAAGATGTTGGACGAGTTATTGGTAAACAAGGACAAGTTGCGCAGGCAATTCGTACTTTGTTAGCTAATGTTGATTTGCCTAATCATAAGCGTATTCGTTTACAAATTGTGGATGCTTAAAACGAGTCGATAACTACCTGATCTTATGTAATCTATATGTTTTGAGATTAATATCAAGATGAGTTAGTTGTTGACTCGTTTTTATTTTATGGAGAAAGAAAATAATATGGATAAATACTATCAAGTTGGTAAAATTGTTAATACACAAGGATTACGTGGTGAAGTACGGATTGTGGCAATTACTGATTTTCCGGAAGAACGTTTTCACAATGGTCAACGTTTATATATTATGACCCAACCGCAACCTACTCCAGTAACTGTTGCTAAAAGTCGCAAACAAAAAGGCATGTGGATCGTTAAATTTAAAGAATTTGATGATATTAATCAAGTTGAGCCATTTAAAGGAATGGACTTACGTGTTGCAGCTACGGACCAACAACAATTAGCAGCTGATGAATATTATTATCATGATATTATTGGCATGAAAATCATTGACTATAACAATGGTGAAGAATTAGGTGTTGTTCGCGAAATTTTAAGTCCGGGTGCTAATGATGTCTGGGTAGTTGCACGGCCAGGTAAAAAAGACGTCTTGCTTCCGTTTATCAAATCCGTGGTTTTAAAAGTTAATGTGACCGATCAACAGGCTATTGTAGATATTCCAGATGGGTTGATTGATGATGAAGATTGATGTATTAAGCTTATTTCCTCACATGTTTGATGCCTTACGCGAATCAATGATTGGCAAAGCCATTGACCGGGGAATTATCGATTTACAAGTAACGGATTTTCGTGATTATTCACATGATAAACATCATCATGTTGATGATACGCCTTACGGTGGTGGAGCAGGAATGCTATTAGAACCACAACCAATTTTTGAAGCAATGGATGCTATTAATGCACAGGATAATGCCCCAAAGCGTGTTATTTTGCTAGATCCAGCTGGCCGGACCTTTAACCATCAGTTTGCAACGGAATTAGCCCACGAAGACCATTTAGTATTTATTTGTGGCCATTATGAAGGCTATGATGAACGTATTCGTACCTTAGTTACGGATGAAGTTTCATTAGGTGATTATGTTATTACTGGTGGCGAATTGGGCGCAATGGTTATGATTGATGCCATTGCTCGCTTGGTTCCGGGGGTTTTAGGCAACCATGTTTCCGCTGAAACTGACTCATTTGCCGACGGTTTATTGGAATATCCCCAATATACTCGTCCACCTGAATACCGCGGCATGAAAGTACCAGCGGTTTTGATGAGTGGCAATCATCAATTAATTAATCAATGGCGGATGCGTGAATCGTTACGGCGCACTTTACAACGTCGACCGGATTTACTCCGTCATAAACAATTAACTTCAGAACAACAACGTATATTAAAAGAATTACAAGCTGATAGTGATTTAAAATAACTTTGCGTTATACTTTTATTTATGATAGAATATTCAACCGTGATAACTTAGTTATCAAAGAACAACGATATTCCGCTACCACGGAAATTTTTGGCAAGAATATCTGTGAAAGGGAGATTATGGTATGAATCCATTAATTCAAGAAATTACTAAATCACAATTACGTGATGATATTCCAAAGTTTAAGTCAGGCGACACTGTCCGTGTGCATGCCCGTATTGTTGAAGGTAACCGCGAACGTATTCAAATTTTTGAAGGCGTTGTAATTAAGCGTCGTGGTTCAGGCATTAGCGCAACTTACACAGTACGTAAGATTAGTAACGGTGTTGGTGTTGAACGTACTTTCCCATTACATACCCCTCGTGTTGAAAAAATCGAAGTAGTACGTCATGGTCGTGTACGTCGTGCAAAACTTTACTACTTACGTGCATTACGCGGCAAGGCTGCACGTATCAAGGAAGTTCGTCGTTAATTTATTTGATACTTTGTGTAAAGGAGTTTGGTGTTATTTACTACATCAAACTCTTTTTTTATTATATGATGTAATTGCGAAATGAATTAAGGAGTGAATAACATGACTAAAGAACAAGATGAACGTATTAAACGGATTAATTTTTTAGCTAATAAGGCTAAAAATGAGGGCTTAACTGAAGATGAAAAGGCTGAACAAAAAGAATTACGGGCTGCATATTTAAAAGATTTTCGTGAAGGCTTCCGTCAACAAATTGAAAACTTACGTATTTTTGATAAGGAAGGTAATGAAGTTACCTCTGAAAAAGTTAAGGAAATCCAACGTAAAAAAGGCTTGCGCAACGATTAAATTATTAAAATGACTTTGCAATTATCACTTACTTGTGTAAAATGAATTAAGTATACACAAGTAAGCGAAAGGGGCATTAGCCATGGGTATGTTCATTTTTGGCTTAATCGTTGGTTTGGTGATTGGTGCCATCGCTGGTTTCTTCGGTGCACGTTATTTCATGAAGAAATACTTTATGGAAAATCCACCAATCAGTGAAGAAATGTTAAAGACAATGATGATGCAAATGGGACAAAAACCATCTGCACGTAAGTTGAATCAAATTATGTCAATGATGAAAGCACAACAAAAGAAAGAAATGCAAAAGAAAAAATAATTGGCAATCAAAAAACGCACGTAATTAATTACGTGCGTTTTTTGATTG
>JAHLFS010000003.1 GCA_018883675.1 Candidatus Paralactobacillus gallistercoris
CAATGGTAATCGGATCACCAAAACGAATGGTAATTTTTTGCCGCTTGAAAACGCCGCTTAATTTTAATGGTCCTTGGTAAACAACTGGAACTAATGGTACCTTAGCTAGTTTAGCAATTAAAACGGCACCACCTTTTAATTGGTTAGAATAACGACTACCGGTTGGAAACATAATTAACGACATATCATCTTTACGCAAATGCTGCACCGGAATTTTAATTACTGAAGGACCGGGATGCTTACGATCAACAGGAAACGCGTTAGCATGTACTAAAATCCACCGGAGAATGGGATTTTTAAAAAGTTCTTTTTTAGCCATAAATGTGAATTGCTTGGGACTAGCAGCATAAGCAAAGAAAATCGGGTCCCACCAGGCACGGTGTGGGCCAACTAAAATATAATTACCTTGTGGTAACTTGTCGCGTTGTTCAACATGAACGTTGCCATTTATTAAACGAATAAAATTCATTACTAAAACACGTGCAATTGTGTAAAACATTGAGCAATGCTCCTTATTTTTATATTGATAATATTCTATAACAAAATAGCATAAATTTCATTGTTAAAAGGATGAAGTGAATTTTGCAAAACGAACGAATTGATCAACTATACAGTCAAAATATTAAAATCATTCAAAGCCCAGATGTTTTTTCTTTTTCATTAGATGCCGTATTGTTGGCTGATTTTGCGAATGTTGTTAAAAGTGCCCGCGGTAAAATTGTTGATTTATGTGCTGGTAATGGTGCTGTGGGGTTATTTATCAGTACGAAAACCCAAGCGCATATTGATATGATTGAGTTACAACCACGTCTTGCTGATATGGCGCGACGTTCAGTGGCTTTAAATCATTTAACGAATCAAATTGCAGTGCATACGTTAGATTTGGCGGATACTTTTAATGTTATCCCTAAAGATAGTATTGATAGTATTACCTGTAATCCACCGTATTTTACTGATTTGGATACTAGTAAAAAAAATCCTAATCCATACTTGGCGATTGCTCGTCATGAAATAAAAACTAATTTTGCAACGGTCGCGCGGATTGCTAGCGGATTATTGAAGTATAATGGCAAATTGTTTTTAGTTCATCGTCCGGAACGTTTAAGTGAGTTATTAGCAACGTTGACACATTATCATTTGACTCCCAAAGTAATGCGATTTATTTTTCCACGTGTCAATAAGGAAGCCAATATGGTTTTGATTGAAGCAATTAAAGCGGGGAAACCAGGCGGTTTACGAGTATTACCAGATTTAGTGGTTTATGAAGGTAATCATTATACTAAAGAGGTGCAGGCATTACTTGGACAAGGCTAAGCAGTTTTATTTTTATGTATTATTGTGTGCTGATAATTCGCTTTATGGCGGTTTTACTACGGATATCCAACGACGCGTTGCTATGCATAATGCGGGTAAGGGCGCTAAATATACACGAACGCATCGACCAGTAACGTTAATTTATTATGAAATATTTAATGATAAATCATCTGCTTTACAAGCTGAATATGCTTTTAAACATCAATCACGTCAATGCAAAATTACTTACTTATTGCAACATCATGCGCCTATTAGGCTAAATTGCACAGGACGAATAGAAATTATCACAAAATAACTTGATTTTGACTAAGATAATAAGCTAAAATGTTACTTGGCGTTATGCCAAATTAAACACGTTAGCCGATTTTCAAAGTGGTGCTCATCGAGTTCTTTGAAAAATTGACACTAACGGATGTAAAAAACCAATGGAGGGTATATTCATGTCAGTATTAAGTATGAAACAATTACTTGAAGCTGGTGTTCACTTTGGTCACCAAACACGTCGTTGGAATCCAAAGATGAAGCCATATATTTTCACAGAACGGAATGGCATCTACATCATTGACTTACAAAAGACAGTTAAAATGATTGATGATGCTTACAACTTCGTAAAGAGCGAAGCTGCCGACGATGCTGTCTTCTTATTTGTTGGTACTAAGAAGCAAGCACAAGATTCAATCGCTGAAGAAGCAACTCGTGCTGGTCAATACTATGTAAACCATCGTTGGTTAGGTGGTACCTTAACTAACTGGAAGACTATCCAAACACGTATCAAGCGCTTAAAGGATATCAAGAAGATGGCTGAAGACGGTACTTTTGACCGCTTGCCTAAGAAAGAAGTTGCTTTATTAAAGAAGCAACAAGAAAAGCTTGAAAAATTCCTTGGTGGTATTGAAGATATGCCACGGATCCCAGATGTAATGTTTGTTGTTGACCCTCGCAAGGAACGGATTGCTGTTCAAGAAGCTCACAAGTTGAACATTCCGATCGTAGCAATGGTTGATACTAACTCAGATCCTGATGATATCGACGTAATTATTCCTTCTAACGACGATGCTATTCGTGCCGTTCGTTTGATTACTTCTAAGATGGCTGATGCAATCATTGAAGGTCGTCAAGGCGAAGCTGAAGACGTAGCTACTGAAGAAATGGCAGCTGCTGATGCATCATCAAAAGATGATTCAATCGAAGAAATCGTTGAAGTTGTAGAAGGCGACAATGATTCAGAAAAAGCTGATAAATAATTGATTTAATTCAGCTAACAACGATGAAGCTGACTTAAGTGCCGGGCAACTGGTTGCTTGGGGCAGCTTCTTTTTGCAAATAAATTAATGGAGGTATAAACATGGCTGTTAAAATTACTGCTGCGCAAGTTAAAGAATTGCGTGATAAAACCGGTGTTGGCATGATGGATGCCAAAAAAGCTTTAGTTGCTGCTGAAGGCGACATGGATAAAGCAATTGATCAATTACGTGAAAAAGGAATTGCAAAAGCTGCTAAAAAGAGTGGTAACATTGCTGCTGAAGGTTTAGCAGATATCGCGATTGTTGGCAATACTGCTGCGATTGTTGAAGTTAACTCAGAAACTGACTTCGTAGCATCTAATGATAAATTCCAAAACTTGGTAAAATCAATTGCTGAAATCGTTGCTACTAACAAACCAGCTGATATGGATGCAGCAATGGCTTTACCAATGAATGATGGTACAATTGCTAGTGAAATCACTGCTTTAACTGCTGTTATCGGTGAAAAAATTAGCTTCCGTCGTTTTGCTGTTGTTGAAAAAGATGACGATGATAACTTTGGTAAATACTTACACAATGGTGGCCAAATTGCTGCATTAGTAACACTTAAAGGTGCTGATGAAGCAACTGCTCGTGATGTTGCGATGCACGTTGCTGCAGTTAACCCACAATACACATCACGTGATGATGTTCCTGCTGATGTATTGGCTCATGAAAAAGAAGTATTAACTAAAGAAACATTAAACGAAGGCAAACCTGAAAAGATCGTTGCTAAGATCGTTGAAGGCCGGATGAACAAGTTCTTATCAGAAATTTGCTTAGCTGACCAAGCCTTTGTTAAGGATCCTGATCAAACAGTTGCACAATTTGTTGCTGCTAAAGGTGGTAGCTTAAAGGGCTTCGTTCGCTATGAAGTTGGCGAAGGTATCGAAAAGAAGCAAGATGACTTTGCTGCTGAAGTAGCTGCACAAATGAAAGCTGCTGAAAAATAATAATTATTAAATAATTAAATTCATAAGCGACCGTAATGAAATTACGGTCGCTTTTTCTTTGTATATTTAATGTATCGAAAATGTAACCTGTGTATATATTTATGTATTGGTTATGTATATTGAAGGATAATTAGTTGCTTACTAGAAGCAAACCGACGTATATTTTTAAAGGCGGGTTTTCCGTACTTATGATTAAATAAGGGGTATTTAATGATGCGTTTCTTTAAATTTTTAATGGCAACACCACCAGCCGATGAAATGGTAGCTGATGAAGCGATAGCACGAACTTATAATCGTAAGCGGTGGAGCGTTTTTATTAGTATTTATATTGCTTACGCGGCATATTACATCGTTAGGGACGATTTAACGGTTAGTTCACCGTATTTAATCAAGTATTATGGCTTTGATAAAGCAACTATTGGCTTTATTTTGTCATTATTAGCTATTTCGTACGGAATTTCCAAATTTTTAATGGGTTCCTTAGCTGATAAAGCCAATCCTCGTTACTATATTGCGTTGGGATTATTAGGTTCATCATTTTTAAACTTTATGTTTGGGGCAACGACTAATAAGTACATGATGATGTTATTAGTTGTTTTAATGGGAATTTTTCAAGGTATGGGTGCACCTGCAGCCCATAAAACCTTAGCTGCTTGGTTTTCTAATCGTGAACGGGGCACATACATTTCGATTTGGAATACTTCCCATAATGTCGGTGGTGGTTTAGTACCACTAATTGTAACAGCAACGATTGCATTATTAGGAATTAGTCATTGGCAAAATGTTTTCTTCGTACCTTCAATTATTTCAATTATTTTAGCTGTGATTGTAATTGTCTTAGGTGAAGATACGCCAGAAAGCGTCGGTTTACCGCCAATCAATGAATATCATCATGAAGAAATAGTTACCACTACTGTTGATTATTATCATTTACCATTAATGACTATTGTGAAGGAATGTATCCTGAAACGGCCATTTATCTGGTTATTAGCAATTGCTAATGCGGCGGTTTATATTGCTCGTTATGGCATTGAAAACTGGATTCCTATTTATTTACATACTATGAAGGGCTTTTCATTAGCACAAGCGCGGACATGTTTTTCTATTTATGAATTTGCTGCTATTCCTGGAACAATTTTAATCGGTATTATTAGTGATAAAGTATTTAAGGGTAAGCGTTCCAAAATCGGTGCTTTATTAATCTTCTTACTTGGTCTTGTGTTCACGGGTTATTGGTTCACGCAAGCTAAAGGTTTAGTTTATTGTGAAGTGGCACTTATGGGTATTTTAGTTTATGGTCCGCAAATGCTAATTACGGCTTTAGCCATTGATTTAGTACCACGTTTTGCAGTCGGCAGTACTGATGGTTTTGTTGGCTTGTTTGGTTATATCTTTGGCGAAGTTATTGCTTCGTATGTTATTGGGGCTTTAGTTGATAAAACAGGTTGGATTGCTTCATTTTGGACGATTATTATTGCTACTGTGCTGAGCTTAATTTGCTTTATGTTTTTGATTAGAGCCGAAAAGACTATTAAGAACCAGCTTAATGATATTTATGCCCGGTTAGAAAAGATGGCGAAATAATTATTAAGTGGTCGAAAAAAAGAACAAATATGTGCTAAAATCAATTAGATATATATTTACGGAGGGCTTCATTTAAGTATGACTGACATTAAATACAAACGTGTAGTTTTAAAATTAAGCGGTGAAGCACTGGCTGGTGAAGCTGGGCATGGTATTAATCCGCCAGTTATTAGCGACGTTGCTAAAGATATTAAACGTGTTTATGATATGGGCGTTGAAATTGCTATCGTTGTTGGTGGTGGTAATATGTGGCGTGGTGAAACGGGCGCACAAATGGGCATGGAACGTGCACAAGCTGATTATATTGGAATGCTTGGCACGATTATGAACGCTCTTGCTTTGCAAGATGGTTTAGAAAAAGCTGGTGTGCCAACCCGCGTACAAACTTCTATTGAAATGCGGCAAATTGCAGAACCTTACATTCGGCGGAAAGCAATTCGTCATTTGGAAAAAGGCCGGGTAGTAATCTTTGCTGGTGGAATTGGTAGTCCATACTTCTCTACTGATACCACCGCCGCTTTACGAGCTGCTGAAATTAACGCTGATGTTATTTTAATGGGTAAAAATGGTGTTGATGGTGTTTACTCTGCTGATCCGAAATTAGATGAAACAGCAGTTAAGTTTGATACCTTAACACATTTGGATGTTTTACAAAAAGGCTTGCATGTCATGGATAGCACGGCTAGTTCATTATCAATGGATAATGATATTCCGTTGGTTGTCTTTAACTTGAATGATCCTGAAAATATTTGCCGGGTTGTTAAGGGCGAAACAATCGGTACCACAATTAAAGGTAAAGGGAGAGACTAAGATGCCAAAGAATCCAATTTTAGAAAAAGCACAACAAGAAATGGAAAAAAGTGCTAAAGCACTTCAACAAGAATTGGGCCGGATGCGTGCCGGTCGCGCCAATGCAAGCTTACTTGATCGGGTCATGGTTGAATATTATGGTGTACCTACGCCTTTAAATCAAGTTGCTGCAATTACTATTCCTGAAGCACGTGTTTTAATGGTTACGCCATATGATAAGTCTTCATTAAAGAATATCGAACGAGCTTTATTAGAATCTGATCTTGGTATTAATCCAGCCAATGATGGGACAGTTATCCGGTTAGTTGTTCCGCAACTTACTGGTGAACGTCGTAAGGAATTAGCCAAGGAAGTTAAGAAAACTGGTGAAAGCACGAAGGGTACGATTCGCCGTATTCGTCATGACGGTTTAAATGAACTACGGAAGCAACAAAAGAATGGCGATATCACCGAAGATGAATTGTATGATCTTGAAGGTGAAATGCAAAAGTTAACAGATCAAGCTAATAAGAAGTTAGATCAAATTGTTGCCGATAAGCAAAAAGAAATCTTGGCTGACTAAAATTAATAATTGTTACATAAAGAAGGGGCATTGATATTTTTAATGCAACTTCTTTATTTTTATATACTTTGAATTATTAAATCTGTTACAATCAGTGATGTGTAATAAAAGGAGGATAACGACCACATGAGTAATGAACAAACAGTGCAATTAGCACCTGATAAAATGCCTAATCATATTGCCATCATTATGGATGGCAATGGTCGTTGGGCCAAGCGGCGCTTATTGCCACGTGTTGCTGGTCATAAGGCCGGCATGGAAAATGTCAAAACAATTACTAAAGCAGCTAGTCATTTAGGCGTTAAAGTTTTAACATTATATGCTTTTTCAACTGAAAATTGGAAACGTCCTGCTGATGAAGTTAATTATTTGATGGATCTGCCGGTTAAGTTCTTTAATAAGTTTATTCCCGAATTAATGGCTAATAATGTTAAAGTTAATATTATGGGTTATTTAACCCAACTGCCTGCTAAGACGCAACAAGTTTGTCATGATGCGGTTGAACAAACTAAAAATAATACTGGGATGATTTTAAACTTTGCGTTAAATTATGGCAGTCGTGCAGAAATTATTACAGCTACGCAAAAGTTAGTTGAACAAGCAGCGGCGGGTGAATTATTACCTGAAGATATTACCGAAGATGTTTTTGCACAACAATTAATGACCAGTGCGTTAGGTGAATATGCTGACCCTGATTTGTTAATTCGGACTTCTGGTGAAGAACGCCTTTCTAATTTCTTATTATGGCAATTAGCATATAGTGAATTAGTCTTTACTGATTGTTTCTGGCCTGATTTTGATGTTAATGAATTGCGACAAGCAATTTGGCAATATCAACAACGTGATCGTCGCTTTGGTGGTTTACACAAGTAAAAAATAAATAATAAAAGAGGGATGTCAAGTGAAGCAACGCGTTATTACAGCAATTGTTGCTTTAGTAATTTTTATTCCGATTCTGTTTATCGGTGGACCGTTAATGGATTTTGCCGCTTGGGTATTAGCTTTGATTGCACTATCAGAAACTTTTATCATGCGGAAAAAAATCATTGTTTCGTTTGATGCGTTAATTGCTGCTTTAGCAGTAACTGATTTGGTGTTACCACGTAGTTGTTTTGGCTGGTTGCCATCTAACTTGGACCAAGGAGACATTTTTTATGTTTTAGTATTAATTATGTTGGTCTTTACGGTAATTACACATAACAAAGTTAGTTTTGAAGATGCGGCAATTACAATGATGTTTGCCATGTATATTGGTGTTGGCTTCCATTACTTAGCCGCAGCACGTAATGCGTTAAATGGCGGTGGCTTAACAACTATCTTTTATATCTTGCTAGTCATTTGGGCAACTGACATTGGGGCTTATATGATTGGTCGTAAGATTGGTAAACATAAATTATATCCAGCGGTTAGTCCTAACAAAACATGGGAAGGTTCTATTAGTGGCATTTTATGTGCGGTAATTGTGGCTATGATTTACTTATCCATTTTCCCAAATGCAGTACCAAGTCAATATACCTTAATTACCATGTTTTTCCTAACAATTATCTTCTCCATTTGTGGTGAAATTGGTGATTTAGTCGAATCAGCTTATAAACGTTATTATGGAGTTAAGGATTCCGGTAATATTTTACCGGGACATGGTGGTATTTTAGACCGCTTCGATAGTTTATTATTTGTATTGCCATTATTACATATTTTTGGCATTTTACCATTGTAAAATAATTTGAGCTTGTGTTATTAACACAAGCTCTTTTTGTTAATAGTGGTCGTGCTATAATAATTATTATATTGACAACGAGGAGGATAATTGTGCGCGCAATTATTGCATTTATTATTATCTTTGGTGTTTTAGTGATTGTGCACGAATTTGGTCACTATTATGCAGCCAAAAAATCAGGAATATTAGTGCGTGAGTTTTCAATTGGCATGGGGCCCAAATTGTTGGCCTTTCATAAAAACGGAACAACTTATACATTGCGACTTTTACCTATCGGTGGCTATGTCCGCATGGCCGGGTTAGAAGATGACGATAGTGAAATTCGTCCGGGGACAACAGCATTATTATCATTAGATGAACAAACAGGCAAAGTAAGTGAAATTAATTTATCTAAGCAAGCTAATAATGTGAATGGAATTCCCGTTGAGATTGATAAGGCCGATTTGGTTCATAATTTATATATTGATGGTTATGTCAATGGTGATGAAGAACAATTACAACATTATCAAGTTGACCATGACGCCATGATTGTTGAAGCAGACGGCACGGCTATTCAAATTGCACCATTAGATGTACAGTACCAATCAGTTAGCATCTGGAAACGCATTATTGTTAATTTTGCCGGACCTTTTAATAACTTTGTTTTGGCAATTTTTGCCTTTGCTTTATCAATTAGTTTAAGTGGTGGCGTGCCGCAAATGCAATCGAATCAAATTGGGCAAGTTATTGCTAACAAACCGGCTGCTCAAGCTGGTTTAAAAGCTGGCGACCGTATTCTTAAGGTAAATCAGCAGCGTACGCATAATTTTGTTGATTTGACAGCAGCAATTAATGCTCATCCTAAGCAAGCCGTTAAACTACAAGTGGAAAATACTAAGCATCAAACGAAGCAAATTACCGTAACACCGGCACAAATGACTCAAAATGGCAAAGCAACTGGTGTTATCGGGATTACCCCGGTTTTGAAAAATAACTTTTGGAGTAATATGACGGCGGCATTTAGTACTTTTGGTAGTACCGTTGCCCAAATTTTTCACGTGTTAGGCAGTTTCTTTACGGGTGGTTTTTCATTAAATAAACTAGCCGGGCCGGTTGGCATTTACACAATGACTTCGCAAGCGGTTAAATTAGGTTTACCAGTGTTAGTTGGTTTTACAGCTTCATTATCGTTGAACTTAGGAATTATGAACTTAATTCCGATTCCGGCATTAGATGGTGGTAAAATTCTACTTAATATCATTGAAGCTATTCGGCATAAACCGTTGCCACCTGAAAAAGAAGGTATCTTAACGATGATTGGCTTCGGTATTTTATTAATACTGATGATTTTAGTAACGGGTAATGATATTATGCGTTACTTTAGATAATAAAAAAGAGTTAACTAGTAGTTAACTCTTTTTTATAATGCATAAAGCTCAGTAACTTGTTTGAGAATACCTTGGAAAGTAATTTGATAGGTCTTATCTTCAAATTGTTTCAAAGTATCGATAATAACAGTAACATTATTTTTAATTGCTTGTGTTTGTTTACTGGTAATCCAGATAATAATATTTTTTAAAAAAGCTAAGGTAATATTTTCTAACGTTAATTGACAGTTATTATTCCAGATTTGGTTAGTGGTCGTTAATTTATTTAATAAATAATTAGCACCAGCTAGTTCCTTTTTTAAAATGCAGACGGTAATTAAGCGTAAGATAATTTGCACGCATTCTTTTTGAGTTGCTAGATTTTCATAGTAACAGTTTAACCGGCGAATAATCCGTGGCAAGATGGTTCTTAATACGGTTGGTTTGAAGATAAACCAAATATTTTTAAAAATGAATAACTCATAAC
>JAHLFS010000047.1 GCA_018883675.1 Candidatus Paralactobacillus gallistercoris
AACTATGAAAAATTAATAGAAAAACTAAAAAAAGCAGATGTGATATCACATCTGCTTTTTTTAGTTTTTCTATTAATTTTTCATAGTTACTTTATTTGCTAATTGTTCTTCACGATGCTTTTTATCAACAAAATAAATGGCAAAACTGACTAACCATTCAATAATACCAACAATCCATGTTTCGGTGGTAAAACTAGTAAACATGTAAAGGGTCATCACTAATGCAATTATAGGAATGATTTTACCACCAGGTAGGTGCCAGCCAGTTGTCTTTTGATGACGACGCTTATCTTCATTTTGAAACTTCATGGTTGCAAATACGGTCGGAATATATTGCATTACTGAAACGAAGACAACGCATGATGCTAGGAATAAGTAATTGTGACTTAATGCTAATGCGATGCCAACTACAGAAGTTAATACGATTGCAGCCCATGGTGCACCGTTTTTTAGTGATTTACCGAAGAAGTTTGGTAATAGTTGATGTTCAATGGCTAGTGAAGAAGCAGTAATTGGTGTACTAAAGGATACTGAGATTGCTACTCCCAAAATGGAAACAGCCATTCCAATTACAATTGCTAAATCGCCAACAATCCCAAATATTTGTTTAAAGGCAGCAGCTAATGGTGCTACACTACCACTAATATGTTTACCTAAGATGCCGATCGCAACGGCTTGAACACCGGCGTAAACAATTGCCGAAGCTAAAATAACACTAATTAAAGCAACTGGTAAGTTCTTTTTAGGGTTATTCATTTTAGCAGCAGCGATTGGTAGTAATGAAAAACCAGTAAACATATAGAACCCTGAACCAAAGGCACTATTAAAGTTATTAAATGTCAAATGAATGCTATGACCAGCTTTAAAATTGGCCACATGCATAAAGAATAAGCCAATTACGATAAAGCCGACCAAAACTAGTAACTTAATAATTGATGAAAAATTATCGACAAAACTGAAACTCTTGACGCCACAAAGATTAATAATTGCTAAAATAACAATAATTGCGATTGCGCAAATACTATAAACCCAATCATTATTAAAAATTGGCATCATAGTTCCTAACGTTTCAATAAAAGCACATGTTTCAGTGGCTAAGGTAATAACACCTAACATCCATGTAAAGAAACCTACTTCAAAGCCGACAAATCTGCCAAAAGCATTATACGAATATAACCAGGCAGCCCCGTTTTGGGTAAAACGACTCGCTAAATCCGCGTAACAAAGCGCTAATGATAGTACCATAATTGCCGAAATGAATACCAACCCAATGCTAACATTACCTGATTTGGCATAAATTTTACCCGGCATTAGGAAAATTGCGGAACCAACGATCCCGTTAATTCCTAAGAAGAAAACCGACATAAATCCCAACTTTTTACTACTTGGCATGATTATTCACCTTATTTCTAAATAAAATGTTATCTCCTCACGCCTTCATGATAGTAACAAAGTTGACTAATTTCCATTAATATTACTTACAGATCAAAAGTAACTCGAATCACACGACCAATAATTTTGCCCGGCCAGGTACTATTAAGTAAGATTGGTTGATAAGTATGATTATCAGCTGTCAGCATTAAATTATTACCTTCCTGAAAGAAACGGCGAACATATAGTTGGTTGTTATCGGTGTTAAGAGCAACAATTAATTCACCATCGATAACGGACGTTGTTTCTTTAATCAAGGCTAATGCATTCGGCATAATCGTTGGTACCATTGCATCATCAGTTACTTTAGTATAGAAAAAATCACCTTCAGCTAAATCTTCAGCTAAAATGCTATTAAAATCATTTGCGTTAGCTTTAGCTAATGCCAGATTATTTTCAGCAATTTTTTGTAAAACAGGTAAATGATAAGTAGCTTCCATCGCAGTAGCTGATTCAAAAGGATGATTAATATTCTTACTATAAATAAGTTCATCAAAAGTAACGCTAAAGTAATCAGCAATTAACCGTACATAACTGATTTGTGGACTAACTTGTCCTTGTTCCCAGCGCGATATCATACTTTTACTAATATGGGTATGGTAATGGTCATTAAGTTTTTGCGCGAGGGTTTCGATGCTGTAATGATGATTAAGACGTAACGTTTTTAGATTTTTACCAAACATTTGCAAAACTCCATGTAAAATAAAAACACCGCTAGGCGATGTTTTTATGATAATTATTTAATACTTGAAAAGTATACTTTATGACTACGCGGAAATTCACGATTAAATGACTGCTTTAAAACATGTTTCGCTTTTTGGGCGTCAGGTAAATCGATGGTTTCATTATGGTAGCCAGATTCAACAATATAAGCATCACCAGAATCATCAATGTGCATTACCACTGAACGATCTTTTTTCCAAGTATAGAAACTAAGTTCTTTAAATTGATGATTTTTTAAGTTAGCCAAAGCGGTGCGCTGCGCTTGCTTTAATTCAATTAATTTCATTAACGGTTACTTAAAAAATGTTCTAATTCATGAGTGAAGTCGGCTTTGGTGATATTAGTTGTTACATAGCGCACTACAACATTAGTATCATCAACCGTGAATGCGACCCGAATGTTAGGAGTTTGTGGTAAATTAACACGGCATTCATAGCATTTATGCCCATCAACTTCGATACGTGTTGCTAGCTTAGTTTTAGAAAAATCGGTATCGATCTGACGAGTTAATTGCCGTTCGATGAATTGTTTAATTGTTTTTTCTTGATGATGATAGGTTTTAAAAAATTTCTTGCAACCTTTTTCATCATAACTAAATTGATATGTTGCCAAAAAACAAGACCTCACGATTCTTTAAGTAAATAAAATTTTTAATTATAATATAAGGTATGTTACATTAACATATTGTAACATGGATAATTTGAAAGAGGTTAATTACCATGCGTTTTAAACGAAAAAGTTCACGTGCTAGTGATAATGAAGTTGTCGCAACTCATGATTTTTCACAAATTGTTAAACAAGCTAGCGAAGATCGCCAGCATTTTAAAAAAGTACAAGCAATGTTTAATAAGTTTAAAAAAACATATTCAAATAATGATAAAAAGGACTAATAATAATGATAAAAACATGGCATTTAATGTTTGATAAGTTAGCATATCAAGCCCAACAAATTCAAGATTTAATGCACGCTTTTAAAACAGAAGGGCATTTTAATGGCTTTCCCTTAATTGATGCTAAAGTTACTTCAAATACTAACTCATTGATATATGCTGATGTTATTTTTGATCAAACGGTTTCTGATCTTGATCTTAACTTGCAATCATTACAACGAATGGTCAAATATGTTTATGCGCGCTTGGTTATTCCGCATGGTATGCAAACCCCTAAGTATTATCAAATTATTGCTCGTTCGCTAGATGAGTTGGGAATTGAACTAACGCGTTTTCCTAATGGCAATAATGACGTTATTTTTTGGAGTAAAAATAATATTTTCTAAGAGTTAGTATTTTACTAACTCTTTTTTAATCAAAATAATTGTTTAGATTTGATACGATATGATATAAATGAGATAGGAGGAGTATTTTGATGTAGGGGATGAGAATAATGAAAGTTCATCTTGATGATAGGCTTTATTTATTATTAAGCATACTGCGGTTCTAGTCGTGCTAATTACTGGCAAAAATACTTTGTCAGTTAGGTTAGTTACGGCTAGTTTTTTGTTTTTAGGGCAAAGGAGTGCAGAATAATGAATAATGACATTGAAGATAAAGACCTAGATGTCACGCTGGCTGATGCTGAACTGGATGATAATAACGATGTTTGGGATAAGCGTTTTAAACGTAATTGTTTTGTATATGTTTTGATTTATGCATTAATTGGTGCGGTAACTGGTATTACTAATAATACAATGGTTTCCTATCTTGATATTGTTGTACCGAATGTAGTTAAAGGAATTAATATTTACCAAGCTATTAGCTCGATGATTGTTGCTATTTTATTAATTTACGTTCATAAAGTTGGCTATAAAAAAATTTTATTGTTAGCACCAATTTTTGCCGTAATTGCTTTATTAGCAACGGCATTAACTCATAATAATGCGATTATTATGGTTTCATATATTATTATTGTTGCCGGCGCTACTATTTATGATTTTATGTATCCATTAATGTACACTTCGTATGTACCACGTAAACAACGGACTTCGATGATGTCATTGGTAATGTGTGTTAATTTAATTGTACAAGCGATTATGATTTTCTTTGGCGGTAAAATCGTAGTTTGGATTTTTAGTATGTTTCAACATATTACTTATGCACAAGCTTCATTACTATCGAGTGATACTAGCAAAATGTCAGCTTCAATATTAGGTAATTACACTAATGCATATCGTTGTATTGTTATTTTAGCAGCTGTGTTTATGACTTTAGCATTTTTGGCAGCTTTCTTATTAAAAGAAAAGCCAAGCGACTATCAAGAAGAAACGCCAGTTACTGGTACGAAGAAGTTAAACTTCAAACCATTAACTAATAAATATGTTGTTTGGTGGATTGTTTTCTTAGAATTAACCCAAATCGGCATTTTATTAGTTGTGCCATATTTCCCAATTTATTTAAATGATTTTCTTCACATCCAACGGGGAACGGTATCAACGATTATTTCTTTACAAACCATTGCGATGGTTGTCGGTTATGCATTTGCTCCATGGTTAGAAAAGAAAATGGGGTCTGTTGTTTCTAACTCAGTAATTACAATGTTATGTATTCCGTTGATGCTTTTAATGGCTAATGGCACTATCTTTGGCAGTTCGATTGTGATTGCCATTGGTATCATTTTCTTCTTACGTTCTGGCTTTGCTAACGCTACTATGCCAATTCAAAATTCATTCCAAATGATGCTAGTATCAAAGAACTTACGGCCAGCGTTCAGTTCTTTAATTACGATTGCGAATGCAGTGATTGGCATCTTAGTAGGTTTGTTTACACAATTTGTTTTATTAAAACATAATTCTGGTTATGCACTTGCTTATTACATTACCGCTGCGTTTTACCTAGTTGCAAGTGTTATTTTATTAATTGTCTTCACTAAAAAATACAACCGGGTTATGGAAAAACAAAGTCATTCTGAAAAATAATTGATTAGTTTTTCATGCTGCGTCCACCAATGATTGGTGGACGTTTTGCGTATAAACATATTCTTTGCCATTGGAAGCAAATGGGGTTATTACAGTAGTAGAGGAGCAAAAGGAGATGAGTAGAATGAAAAATGAAGGTAAAAATGTGAAAGCCACGCCACAAAAGGCGTATATTTCCACATTTGCCTTAATTATGTTGAACGTTGTTGTGATTGCCGGTTTGGCTAATGATCCACAACAAGCTTTCTATGGATTATCTTCAGTAACTTACTTTGCGATTGGCTTAATTGTAATGTTTATCCCAACGGCTTTAGTAGCTGCTGAATTAGCGAGTGGCTGGCCACAACGGGGTGGTATTTTCCGTTGGGTTGGTGAAGGTATCGGTAAAGGTTGGGCATTTACCTGCTTAATTATTTTATGGTTCCAATCAACATTTAACTTAGGCGCGGGAATGCCTAACTTTGCGGCTACGATTATGTTCTTTACACCACATTATAAAAAAGCGATTGCGTTTTTAAATCATCCTAGTCATGAATTGTTAATCATGTGTGGTTTTTTAGCACTATTTTGGTTTACAACATGGTTAGCAGCACGTGGGACCAAAACGTTTTCTAATATTAGTAAATATGGGGTACTAATTGGGACTTTTATTCCATTAGCCGCAATGATTATTTTAACGATTGTATGGTTATGCCAAGGTAACAAACCAGCTATTCCAATGCATGCCAAGGATTTAATTCCGCAATGGAATGGAATTGGAACCTTAGCTTTAGCTGCTGGCGTATTGTTCTCATATGCTGGAATTGATATGAATGCGGCGCATATTAAGGAATTAAAACATCCTGATAAACAATATCCATTATCTGTTTTAGTTGCTGGTATTTTAGCATTTTTAATTTTCGTAGTGGGTACTTTAATTATTGCGATGGTTGTTCCTGCTAAGCAACTTAATATTTTGGATGCATTGTATGTCATGATGCATAATTTAGGTAGTGCTATTCATGCTCCATGGTTATACATGATTTTAGTTTACGCTAACTTCTTTGTATTAGTTGCTATGTGGATTACTAACTTGGCAGGACCATCATTTATGTTAGGTGAAGCCGGTCAAAGTGGTTTATTGCCAAAATGGTTACAAAATTACAATAAACATGGCATGCCATCAAAGATGATGTATTTCCAAGCTTTCTGCGTAACAATTATTGCTTTTATGGTAAAGTTATTACCTAATGTTGAAGGTTTCTTTGTAATGATTACGCAAACAGTTACTATTTTGTACTTGTTGTACTATGTAGTAATGTTTATTGCGTTTATCCGGTTACGCTATACTCAACCAAACCGGCCACGGTCATTTAAGATTCCCGGTGGCATGTTTGGTGCATGGTTAGTAACAATTGTCGGTATTGCCGCTTGTTTGTTCGGGATTGCCTTAGCACTTTATCCACCAACACAAGTTAAAAAGGAAGTTGGTTCAGGTACAGTATACGTAGTAACAATTATTGCTTTAGTTGCTGTTGTTTTATTAGTAGCATTATTCTTATATCAATTATCAAAACGTCATAATAAGACGCATCATAATGATTGGGTTAATGCTAATAATAAGTTTGCTCCATTAACTTGGGAAATTGAAGGCATGAAGAAGCCGACTAGAGTAACTTCTAACGTACCTACTGAAATCTTATCAAGTGATCAAAATCCAATGGGGATGCCAATTAAACATAGTTTTGCTCCTGATACCACGATTAACGTACCAAAGAATTATGAAGATCATCCTGATGAATACGCTAAAGAATTACGTGATACTGGTAAAATTACGCTTGATCCTACTGACAAAGAAGAGTAGAAAATAAACACCCTTATTTAAAAATAGCCATGTTGTCCAGCATGGCTATTTTTTATCTAAAACATATTTGTTTAATTAGTTGCAGTTATGGAACATAATAAACATATAATTATGATAGATTGTAGAATTAAATCATCAGGGATAGTATTTTCAATCAATGAAGGGGATATAAAATGAAACATTTTATAGGATGGGTTAGTTCGTTGTGTGATAGTAGGCATATTGATTTACTAACAAAGTGGCTAACATTACCAGTTTTTATTGCGGCGACATTATTAACCATTTTAGTGCCAATGTTTATTTTTAATAAGAATACATATTTCATTGCGGTGTCATTATCACAATTAAGTCAACTATTATCATTAGTAGCTGTAGTAATTGTTTTAAGCATTAATTTATTATTATTGATGATTAATAAATGTAAATCTTAATTATTTATTGAATTAAGTCGTTAAACTTTTAAGTTTAACGACTTTTATTTTATAAATTAATTTGTGTAATTTTAACTAGGATTTGGTAAGAATATTTGTGATAATTAATTAGTGAAAATGAAATACGTGGGAGTATAAATTATGGTAAAACATGAAAAAGTTGCTAATGAAGTTAGCATTGGTTTTGATATTGGTATTTCTTCAGTAGGTTGGAGTGTCTTAGATTGCCATAGTGGTGATGTTTTAGAAACGGGTGTTTCTATTTTTTCTGGTGCTAATGGTGATAATAATAAAGAGCGTCGTAGTGCTCGCCAAGCTAGACGATTATTGAGAAGACGTCAAGAACGCGTTAAAGATTTACGACGTTTGTTGGTGGAATACCATTTTTTAAATCGTGAAGATGAAAAATTAGATATTAATAATCAATATGAATTACGAGTTAAAGGTCTTAACAATCAATTAAATGATGATGAAATCGCTGCTGTTTTATTGCAAATTGTTAAGCATCGAGGGATTAGCTATGATCTTGGCGATTTAGATGATGAAGATACGGCTGGTACTGCTTTTAAAGAAAGTATTAATCATAATCGTCGTGAATTAAAGGATAAAACGCCGGGACAAATTCAATATGCACGTCTTAATAAATATCATCAAGTGCGAGGTGATTTTACTGTAACAGAAGATAATAAGACTATTTCGTTACGTAACATTTATCCAACTGCTGCGTATGTAGACGAAGCTCGGCAAATCTTAAATTACCAAAAACAATTTAATGCTAAAGTAAACAATGATTTTATTAATCACGTTTTACAAATTATCGCTCGGAAACGGGAATATTTTAAAGGTCCTGGTAGTGAAAAATCACGGACAGATTATGGCATTTATAAAACCGATGGTCGTAATTTAGATAATTTATTTGAAGAATTAATTGGCAAGGATAAATTTTATCCTGATGAATATCGAGCTGCAGCTAGTTCATATACTGCTCAATTATTTAATTTATTAAATGATTTAAACAATTTACGAATTACTACAACTGAAGATGGACATTTAACTAAAGAACATAAAACAGTTATTATTGATAAATTACTGCATACTTCACGTTTATCGGGAGGCATGCTTGGCTTAATTGCTAAAGTTACCGGAACAAGTAAGAATGAAATTCGCGGTTACCGGGTTGATGCTAAAAATAAACCTGATATTCAATCGATGGCAGTATATCGAACGGTTCATAATAAACTATTAGATAGTGGCATCGATATTAACGAATGGCCACATGAATTATTGGATAAAATTGCCTTTATCATGACTTTAAATACTGAACCAGGTGAAATTAGAAAACAGTTAATGGCACGTGTCGCTGATTATGCGGAAATTACTCCAACTGTAATCGACACTTTGGTAACTAATCATACAGCTTTTGATGTTAAAACTAATAATCAATGGCATCGCTTCTCATTAAAATTAATGAATGAATTAATTCCTGAAATGTTAAATACGTCAAAAGAACAAAGTACCATTTTGAATGAACGTGGTCTAATCAAAAAAGAAAAAGGTTTAGTAACAGCGGCTGATAAAATCGATATTAATAAAATTACTGATGATATCTATAATCCTGTTGTTACCAAATCAATTCGTGAAGCATTAAAGATATTTAATGTATTGGTACAAAAGTATCCTAATATTATTTATACTGTTGTTGAAATGCCGCGTGAAAGTAATGAGGACGAACAGAAAAAGAAAATTGCTAATTTTCAAAAAAATAATGCTAAAACTAAGGACGCTGCTTTAAATGAATTTATGGCAATGGCAAATTTAAATCATGCCCAATTAGATGCTAAATTACGACAGTTTAAGCATTTATATACTAAAATTCGTTTATGGTATGAACAAGAAGATAGGGATCCTTATTTAGGAACACCTATCGATGCAGTTGAATTAGCTACTAATCCTTTTGCTTATGAAATCGATCATATTATTCCGCGTACTGTTTCATTTGATAGTCGCTTAAGCAATGAAGTAGTTTGTGCATCTGATGCCAATAGAGTAAAAGGTAAACGAACACCATATGAATTTATGCGGGATACAGCAAGTAAACATCAATCATTTGAAGCAATGTGCGCATGGATAAGGAGTAATAAACGCCTTAGTTATGCTAAAAAGAAAAATTTAGAATTTATGGATGATTTAAACAGCATTGAAGTGCGAAAACGCTTTATTAGTCGTAATTTAGTTGATACGCGTTATGCTTCACGAGTAATTTTGAATGGTTTACAATCGTATGCCAATGAGTCTAAGCATCATAATAAAATGAAAGTTACAGTTATTCGCGGGCAATTTACTAGCTGGCTTCGTAAAAAATGGAATATTCCTAAGTCGCGTGAAACACATCATCACCATGCGGTTGATGCGACTTTAATTGCTTCTACACCATTGCTTAGTTTGTGGCGTAAGGAACAAGTTAATGTGTTAATTCCGCAAAAAGTTAATAGTGAATTAGTAGATGTTGCTACCGGTGAAATTCTTGAAGACGATGAATACAAACAACTGACTACATTACCATTCCAAGATAACTTTGCTAATACGGTACGTCACTTAGAAAATAGTGGTCGAATTAAATTCCATCATCAAGTTGATAAAAAAATGAATCGTCAAATCAGTGATGCAACCATTTATTCAACCCGGTATGCACAGCTTGTTAAAGACAAACAAGCTACCGAATACGTTGTTGCCAAAATTAAAGATATTTATACTCTTGATGGTTGGAAAAATTTTAAAAAGATATATGACAAAGATAAAAGTAAATTTATTATGGCACAAAAGGATCCGCAAACTTTTGCTAAGTTAGAAGCAGTTATCAAGGAATATCCAACTAAAGAAGAAATAGTATTAACTAATAATAAAGTTAAAGAAGTTGATGTTAGCCCGTTTGAACTTTACCGACGCGATAACGGCTATATTACTAAATATGCTAAGAAAAATAATGGTCCTAAAGTAGTACAAGTGAAATATTATGATAAAAAATTGGGTAATCATGTTGATGTTACTCCAAAGCAAGCTAAGAATAAACATGTAGTTTTGCAATCGCTTAAACCATGGCGTACCGATGTTTACTATAATAGCGAAAACGATAAATATGAAATAATGGGTATTAAATATAGTGATTTGCAGTTTATTAAAGGTGCATATGGTATTTCACAAAAACACTATAATGAGCTTAAAACTAAGGAACAAATTGCAAGTAATAGTGAATTTGTCTTTTCGCTATACCGTAATGATCGAATTAAAGTGATGAATGACCAAAACGAAAGTGTGGAATTACTATTTGGGTCAAGAACAAAAGCTAATAAGGGATATGTAGAATTGAAACCAATCACACAATTTGGATTTATTGACACACAAAGTATCCCTTTATATGGGAAAGCATCTAATGGTCGAGCTATTAAGCCACTTGCAAAAACTGGTTGGAAAATATGGAAAGTTAATACCGATGAACTAGGTAATCCATTTTATATTGCTAAAGAATCTGATAAACCACAAAATATTATTGTTGAAAATTAATTTAAGTTTTTGTTATAATAATTTGTGTAAGATGTGTAAAACTTTGTTGTACTGATGTTTAAGTTCAGAACATCTACGAAGATAAGGATTTATTCCGAATTTCCCCGCTTTTTAAGCGGGGTTTTTTAGTATAAGGAGAAGGTGTGTTATTTTGGGTTGGCGAACTTTGTGCGTTAAAGATAATGAAAGAATTCGCTTAAAATTAGATAATATTGAAATTATCAAAAATGGCCGTGAAGTTTACGTACCATTAAGTGATATTGAAAGCATTATTTTGGAGGGGCAAGACACTACTATTTCCACACGCTTATTAGCTAAGTTAAGCAAAAATCACATTATGTTAATAGTATGTGATCAAAAATATTTGCCTGCTGGTATTTTTTTAGAATATGGACAATATCATCGCAGTGCTAAACGTGTTAAAAAGCAATTACAGTGGACCGATGATTTGATGAGGAGAGCTTGGCAGCAAATTGTATCACAGAAAATCATCAATCAAATTAAATTTGCCCATTATCTTGAAGTTGATCATAGTCGTCTTGAATTAATGAATTCGCTGCTTGAAGAGCTTCAACCTGGTGATCCAACTAATCGGGAAGGACATGCTGCGAAGGTATATTTTAATTCGATTTACGGTAATGAATTCTCTCGAGAACTTGATTGTATTGAAAATATGGCGATGAATTTTGGATATACTATCATTCGTTCTTATATCGCTAGAGCAGTTGTTGCGAATGGTTTAATTACTGCGCGTGGTCTATTTCATACTAATGAATATAATCAGTTTAATTTGGTAGATGATTTAATGGAGCCGTTTCGGCCGCTTGTTGATTATTGGATACATACACAGGTGTTAGATGATAAAATTGATCATCTTACTTATGAAAAGCGTTTAAAGATAATTGATATTGTTA
>JAHLFS010000048.1 GCA_018883675.1 Candidatus Paralactobacillus gallistercoris
AAAATCGCCTTCTGTAAATAAAATTTATTTAAAGACTAAAGAAGGCAATAAACGTGAAAAAAGTTAATTTGAAAAAAACAACACTTTATGGTGTTGCTACAGCAACTGCTGTTTTGGGTGGGGCAACTTTAAGTAGTAATGCTGTCCATGCCGATGCCGTTACTAACAATAATGCGGCCGTTCAAAATAATACAACAACTACTAATGATCAACAAAAGGCGCAAGCGCAAGTTGACCAAGCCCAAACTAAGGTTGATCAAGCTAAGGATCAAGTTAACCATGCGCAAAACGATGTTAATAATGCGCAAGATACGGTTAATAACGATCAAAAAATTGTTAATGATGATCAAAATAAGGTAACTAATGCCCAACAACAAGTTAACCAAACTAAGGATAACGTTACTAAGGCACAAGGTTTAGTTGACAGCGCCCAAAATGCTGTTGATCAAGCTAACCAAGCCAAACCGGCGGTTAATAACGAAATTAAGGCCGACCAAACTAAGGTTGCTAATGATCAACAAAACATTAAGCATGATCAAACTAACATTGACCAAACAACACAACAAGTAGCGCATGATCAACAACAAGTTAGTCAAGATCAAACTAACATTAACAATGATCAAAACAATATTAAGCATGACCAAGATCAAATTAATAAAATTAATCATGCCCAACAAACCGTTGCCAGTGATCAACAACAAGTTAGTCAAGCGCAACAACAAGTTGATCAAGCCAAACAAGCTAATGATCAAGCCCAACAAACGGCACAAAGTACCGCTAAGGTTGCGCAACAAGCTAACCAACAGGTTAGCCAAGCCCAAACTAAGTTAACTAATGATCAAAACCAACTAACCAATGATCAAAATCATGCTAAGACCATCAAGAATAACTTGGATAACGTTAATGACCAAATTGCTCAAGCCACCCAAAATACCATTACGTTACCAAGTGGTTACGATGATAACATGTTTAACCAATATGGTAACGGGCAATTAACGATTGATCAAGTCCAACAAATCGCCCAACAGGGGATGACCTTGAACCAATATCATCCTGATGATGCTGACAATTATCAAGTTGACCCAACTAATTTATCAACTTCTGATCAACAAACCTTGGTTAAGTTTGCGACCCACGTTATTAACTCTGTTCGTCAACAACTTGGTAATGTGCAATTAACACCAAATAACAGTGCGATTGCCTTCGCCAATGACGTTGCCCAGGCTTATGATGCTGATAAGCGGAATATTTTTGATCACCATGCCCATGATGTTACTGCCATTGAACGGGTTGCCAAACAATATGGTTTAGACGATGGTGGTCAATATTATGAAAATGCAAATGCAGGTTTCGTTACTGATCTTCATAGTGAAACCATGAACCAATTAAAGGAAGACGTTTATGATGCTATTAAGTCTTTCTTATTTGACGATGCTCCTTCAGCTTGGGATCACGCCCAATCAATTGCCGGTTATAACTTCGGTACGCATGCTGATGCCGACTACTTCGGTTTAGCAATTGATGATATGGGACAAATGCACTTTGAAGATATTACTCCAAATTACATTCAAGACCCAACTAAGTTTGATACAGCCGATAACTTGGCAATGCCTAACGTAGCCCAATTACAACAACAAGCCAACGGCTTGCAAAACCAACTTGACCAAGCTAACAACCAAGTAGCCAACGATCAAGCGCAGGTAAACGCTGACCAAACGCAATTAAGTCATGATCAACAAACCGCTGATATGGCTAACCAAACCGCTAAGGCAGCCCAACAACAAGCTGATCAAGCGCAAACTAACTTGAACAATGCGCAAAACAAGTTAAACCAAGCACAACAAACCTTAGCAAACGATCAAAAAATTGCTGCTAATGCGCAAGCCTTATTACCACAAGCTAAGCAACAATTAAACAATGATCAAACTAAGTTAACTAATGACCAACAACAATTAAAGGCTGACCAAACCAAGTTAACCAACGATCAAAATAGCTTAACAGCTTTAAAGAACAAGTTAAGTCATGATCAACAACAACTAAGCAATGATCAAAACGATCTTAACAAGGCACAAGCGACATTGAAGCAATTAAACGCAGCACCAGCACAATTACAACAAGCGCAACAACAATTAAGCAAGGCACAAGCAGCTTATCAACAAGCTAAGGCTAACTTGACCGCTGCCCAACAACAATTAACGGACGCCCAACAAGCCTTACAAAGTTCAACCACTGCTTTGAACGATAAGAAAGCTGCTTTGGCAATTGCGAAAACCAAATTAACGGCAGCTGAAAACGCCTTGACTGATGCGCAACAAAACTTGAACAACATTAAGGCACAACAACCAACTAACCAAAATACTAATCACACGGCTGGTGTTGCTCATACAACCACTGCTGGAGGTAGTAATACGGTGGTATTACACGGTAACAACGGTCACAGTGATCATATCGTTGATTTAAATACCACTAGCAATGTTGCCCCAGTCATGATGAGTACCACCATGACTAGTGATCATAGTGTTATTAAGCAAAACAATGTTGTTGGTCAAGCAATGACCACAACTACCGCTGGTAACCATATGGCTAATAATGAACAAATGACAACGAAGACCTTACCAACGACTGGTGATCAAACTAACGATCACGGTATTATTGCAACCATCATGTTGGCTTTGGCGGGCGTACTAGGCGCATTAGGTTTAGGTGCTGATCGTAAGAAAAATTAATCAATTAGAAATAAAGCGCTGGTTGCAACCAGCGCTTTATTTTTTTAACTAACAACTGATAGAAGGTTGTTAATGATATGAATAGTCATTGATACGTAAATGTTTTTCGTATATTGATAACTGCTAGCAAGAATAATGCCTAATAAGGTATAGACTAGCCAGATTAATAAGTGGGTTTGCTCATGTAAAACACCGAATAAGCAACCATTAATGATAATACCACTGACCATTCGCCAACCTTGAGCGTTAGTAAAGAAATAATTATAAAAAATCCCGCGAAAAATTAATTCTTCCATGATTGGCGCAAACAAAACGGTATAGATAACCATAATAACAAGTGCACTATGCTTTAGCATTAGTAATGCTTGTTGGTTAGCTGATTGTGTAGCTATTGGTAAATGTAAGTAATGATTAAGTAAAGTAATGCTATTTTGAGCAATTAATACTAAAACAATTCCAATGATAACGACAACCATATCACGTCTAGTTAGCCAATGCGGTTGGTAATGATGATTTTGCTTAATTTGGCGATAATAACAATAGCTTAACCAGCTAATTACCGTCATTCCGCCGATGAAAAAACTGATAATTAGTAAGGTATGACTAATTGTTCCGGGTGCAGTTTGCTGGATAAAAAAAGTACTAACGGCAATTAATTGTTCAAGGACAAAGAATAATAATAATTTACAACATTGAAAAAACTTACTGATTATTTTATTTTGCATAAAATCACATCCTTTCGGAATATATACGCAAATAATCGTAAAAAGTACTTTTTAAATTAAGAAAGATTTTTCTTAATTTTATGTTGTCAATATTAAGAAAGCGACTGATTATGCTAAAATAAATTAGTTATCTCAATTAGGGAGTTTGATAATGTGGACTATGTTGCCCAACTACAAATGATGCGCCAGTTACTGCCATTTGCTGATATTACGCAGCAAATTACTACTTGTTTGCGTGTGATTAATGAATTACGCCAGCAACAATTACCCACTGTGCAGTTAACGCCGTTGGGAATTACGGATACCCAGTTTGTAACGGCTATGTTAGCAAATAATGATGTGCAACAATATCATTATTTGCGGCAGTGCGATCACTTATTGCGTAATTTTCGTTCGTATTTAGAAGCGACATTTGGCATGTGGGCTTATATTAACACTTCATTTTTAGATGAATGGGTTAAGCAATTTGGTCCGCACCGTTATTTGGAGATTATGGCTGGTAATGGTTTTATTAGTGCTGGTTTGCGGCAACGGCAGCAAAATGTAATTTGTACTGATAGCTTTGCTTGGCGTGCTGAAAGTACAACTGGCCGCCAACCATGGACGAAAATTTTGCCATTAGATGCGTTAACGGCGGTCAAAAGATATGCTTCACAAGTTGATGTGGTTATTATGTCATGGTCGCCGGACGGTGATCCGGTTGACTGGCAAGTCTTGCAATATTTACGCCAGTTATCACCACAACCGTTACTATTTTGTATTGGTGAACGTAACGGGGCAACTAATAGTCCGCTTTTTTGGCAACATGCGCATTCATTAACTGATCGTCGGTTATTGAAAGTTAATGCGCAGTATGCACGTTTTGATTTAATGCATGATCGTTTGTATGTGATGAAATAGTTAGGAAGTATTAATATGCGTGGTAAGAAACTTTTAATTGATTTAATGATGATTTTTTTATCATTTCTCGCTGTTTTTTGTTTTGTACAAAATGACAAGAAATTATATCATAATCAGCTTAATCATAACGGCTTATCTGAAACGGCATTGGTTTATCAAACCAACAGTAATCAAAATGTCCAACAAACACTGCAAAAGTTATCCCAGCAACATTGGGACGATTATCAAATTCATTTTAATTTGAATAAAAATGTTACTTACTTATATCAAAAAGACTTTAACAGTGTTTTACCAATGGTTTCTGGCCACTTCTTTGGCAATGCGGCCTTTTCATCAGAAGTACCGATTGTGGTGGTAGGGCAGAATTTAAAAGATAAATTATATGTTCCCACTAAGCAAAAGTATTGGAAGAATAATGGTAATTATTTATCAGTTATTGGTGAAATTGGCACTGAAGATAAGAACTTATCAGTTAATAATCATGTATTTATTTCAACTTCACCATTAGCAGTTTATAATGATCAGCCATTGAGCCATTTTAAAATTATTGCTGATGGGCCTGGTTTGCGCGGTCATGAGCGGCAATTACAACAAATTTTTGGTGCTACCAAGGTTTATCATTTGGTGCCACGTAATTCACCGCTTGTAGGCCCAACATGGATTGGTACCTATGGTATGTTAATTTTAGCTTTGCTAGGTATTATTGCCTTAGGTATTGTCTTAACATTGTTATTCTTACGCATTAACTTGGTTACTGCTTTATTAGGTAATCTTGATCATGTTATGCGCTGGCGACGTTTTTGGGCATTGTTACGGCAATATACCTTTCACTTGGTAGTAGCGGTAGTTATTGGTGGCGTACTTGGTTATGTTTGCTTACCAGTTATTAATCTATCACGCATTGTTATTTTTGGCGTAGTAACTATTATCTTATTAATGTTTGTATATGGCATTACTTTTTGGCATCATATTAATCGCAAGGAAGGAAACATATGAAATTACCAACGGCTTTTGTAACTAAATATACTAAGTTGCTCGGTGATGAAGCACCTGCTTTTTTGGCTAGTTTTGATCAACCAGTAACGCACGGTTTTCGTTTAAACCCACTGAAATCAAATATGACGGCGGTGACGTTTTCGCTAAATGATCCAGTAATTTATACCAAGTGTGGTTACTATGGCAGTGTTTCGGGGAATACGATTGAGCATAATGCGGGTTATGTTTATAGTCAAGAACCAAGTGCGATGGCGGTTGCTGCCTTAGCTGCACCCCAAGCTGGTATGAAAGTGCTTGATTTATGTGCTGCGCCGGGTGGAAAAAGTACCCAAATTGGTGCTTTACTCAATGATACCGGTTTATTAGTTAGTAACGAAATTAACCATAGTCGTGCGAAAATTTTATCTAGTAATATTGAACGAATGGGTATTCAAAATGTGATTGTTACTAATAATGCGCCTGATGAGTTAGCTAAACTTTGGCCACATTATTTTGATATGATTTTAGTCGATGCGCCATGTTCAGGGGAAGGAATGTTTCGTAAAGATCCGGAAGCAATTACTTACTGGCATAAGGATTATCCAGCTGAATGTGCACGGCGGCAAAAGCAAATTTTGACTTCAGCAATGCAAATGTTAGCGCCGCATGGGCAATTAATTTATTCAACATGCACTTTTGCTCCCGAAGAAGATGAGCAAAATATTGCATGGTTATTAGCTAATTATCCGCATCTTCACGTTGTGCCATTACAACCAGTGGCTGGCATGGTTAGTGGTAAACCACAATGGGCTAATGGTGATGAACGTTTAGCCGGAACGATTCGCTTCTTTCCACATTTAAGTCGTGGGGAAGGGCATTTTATTGCTAAGTTGCAAAATGACGACGATGAAGTTATAGTGCCGCGCTCTAAACCATGGCATGCACCGCGTTTAAATCCAACACAACAAAAATTATGGCAAGCATTTCAAAAGCAAACATTAAATGTTAAATTGCCAGCATCACGTTTAACGGTTTGGCAGGATCAATTATTACTTTTGCCAGCAATCATGCCAAATATTAATGGAGCACATATTATGCGTTTAGGGCTCAAATTAGGCACTTTTCGTAAGAAACGTTTTGAACCAGATTACGCGCTTAGTCATGCGTTACCAGCCACTGCTTTTAAAGTAGTTATCGCTTTAAATGACGATCAATATCAACAATATTGTCATGGCAATATTTTGACATTATCACAAACCGGTAAGCAACAATGGTGCGTCGTTACTTATCAAGATAAGCCCTTTAGCTTAGGAAAATTAGTTGGTAATACTTTAAAAAACTTTTATCCAAAGGGATTACGTCATTAAAAAAGATGATGACACTGAGTGTCATCATCTTTTTTAATTTAAATTAGTTGCATTATTATTCATTACTATTTAAGTTAAAAACAGGAGGTAAAATGAATGTTATATCCACAAGTTAATGCTACCCGGATGGTTACTTCACTAGACGGGTTTTGGCAATTTCAAGTTGCTGATCAAAAGGCTATTGATTTACATCAACCATTACCCGCACCGTTAACCATGGCGGTTCCTGCATCATTTAATGATCAAGTGGTTGATCAGACTTTGCGTAATCACGATGGTTATTTTTGGTACGAAACAACGTTTAATATTTCTAAATTACAAAAAACACAACGCAATGTTTTACGGTTTGGTTCTGTAACGCATAGTGCCGTTGTCTATATTAATGGCCACGAAGCGGGGCGTCACCAAGGTGGTTTTACGCCTTTTGAAATTGAACTTGATGATTATATTCAAGTTGGTAAAAATGATCTTAAAGTACAAGTTTCTAATCTGTTAGATAATACGACGTTGCCTTCTGGTGAACTCACTCAACAAGCGGGGCAATATCATGTTACACCCCGGTTTGATTTTTATAATTATGCTGGTATTAATCGTCCAGTTAAGATTTTTACAACTAATAAGCAAGTACATATTGATGATGTTGTGGTGAAATATCATACTGATTTACATCAAACTAATGTTTTGCCAGATATTAAAATTACTGGTAATTATCATCATTTAACTTTGCAAATCATTGATGAAGCTAACAATGTTGTTGTTCAAAATAACAGCGCATCTACTACAACAATTAAACCGTTATTGCTTGCTGATACGCATTTATGGCAGCCACGGCACGCCTATTTATATAAGTTAGCTGTCATGATTTATGATGCTAACGATGAACTACTTGATACTTATGAACAAACGTTTGGCATCCGAACTGTAAAAATTGCGCATAATCAGATTCTGGTAAATGATCAACCCATTTATTTAAAAGGATTTGGTCGACATGAAGATTTTCCGGTCATTGGTAAGGGCATGAATCAAGCAGTCATTAATCACGATCATAATCTGATGAAATGGCTTAATGCCAATGCGTTTCGGACTTCTCATTATCCATATTCTGAAGAAGAAATGCAATTAGCCGATCGTGATGGCTTGCTTGTTATTGATGAAACACCAGCTGTCGGTTTGTTTGTTGGTTTTTCAGCATCAATGGCAATGGGACAAGGTCAAGTCAATACATGGCAAACATTAAAAACGCAAGCAGCACATCAACAAGTTATTCGGGAAATGATTACCCGTGATCAGAATCATCCCGCGGTTTTAATGTGGTCAATTGCCAACGAGCCAGCTAGTCAGCAAGTAGGAGCACATGAATACTTTGCACCGTTAGTGCAATTAACAAAACAACTTGACTGGCAAAAATTACCAGTTATGGCGCCTAAGATTATGGTCGCTACCCCCGATGTTGATCGTATTGCTGATTTGTTTGATGTTATTGCGTTAAATCGCTATTATGGCTGGTATGCTGATTTTAATGATTTAACCAAAGCTAAACAAGACTTACAAAACGAAATTAAAGCTTGGCACCAAAAATATCCTGATAAACCAATCATATTTACTGAATTTGGTGCCGATACTTTAAGTGGAATGCACTCACTGGCACGTGAACCTTATTCTGAAGAATATCAACTTGATTACTATCAAATGAACTTAGCGGTGTTTGATGAATTTGATTATGTTGTTGGTGAGTTATTGTGGAATTTTGCTGATTTTGCAACTCCAACAGGATTAATTCGCATTAATGGCAACCGCAAAGGCATTTTTACTCGTGATCGGCAACCCAAAGATATTGCTTACTTGTTAAAAAAGCGCTGGGCGCACAAGTAATAAAAAAGTGATGCAACTTGTTGCATCACTTTTTTATTTATGGCATTGGTAAGTGGCGTTGCTGTAAATAATTGAGTAATTTTTCACTAATAATAATATCTTTGTGACGTAATTCATTAAGATTATGTGCGCCTAATAAAGCTAATAAGTGGCGTAATTGGTCTTGCCATTGTTGAATTAAGCTGATTGTTTGTGCTTCACCATTTTTAAGAAGTGAATGTAAAATAGTGCCCGCAATGCCCACCGCATGCGCACCCAAGCGTAAACATTTAATAATATCAAGTGCATTACGAACACCACCAGATGCCAGAATATGCGTTTGTGTTTGGCAAGGTTGACTTTCTAATAATGACTCAACCGTTGATTGTCCCCAATTATTTAAGAAAGCATATTCTTTTTGCGACCGGCGTTCATTTTCAATTTGAATAAAATTCGTTCCCCCACGACCAGCAACATCAATGTAGGATACACCTAATGCGATTAGTTGTTCAATAGTTTGTTTACTCATTCCGAAGCCAACTTCTTTAACGATAATTGGTATAGGACTTTTTTGAACAATTTGGCGAATATTATCCTGCCAATAAAAACATTGATCGCCTTCGGGCATGACAATTTCTTGAGCAACGTTAACATGAATTTGCAAAGCATCGGCGTTCAGCATAGTAATGGCTTGCTGGGCAGCTTGCCAATCATTACCCGCACCAATGTTACCAATAACAAAGCCATGCGGATTATATTGTCGTACTACTTGAAAAGTATCTTGAAGTTCAGGATATTTAATGGCAATACTTTGTGAACCGACGGCCATTGGTAAATCAGTGGCTGCGGCAATTCGGGCTAGCGCTGCGTTTAATTTTTTAGTTTGCGGTGAGCCCCCCGTCATGGCATTAATGTAAAACGGCCATTGCCAATTAAAGATATCTGGTTGTAAGTCAATTGCTGCCAATGCGCTTTCTGGTAAACTTTGATGAATAAAGCGTATCTCATCAAAATCATTAGTTTGAGCATGATGAAACTTTTCTGCTAAGAAAAAATGTTCATCTTTGCGATGTGATTGCATCATTTCGGCTGAATGTTTATGCATATTTATTCCTCAATTCGTTGCACGTGTAATGGTAATTGTTCAATACCGTCTTTTTGCCACATAGTGAGCATTGGCTGCAAATCTTGATGCTTATTAGCAATGACAATGCCACAATCACCGCCACCAGCGCCAGATGTTTTTGCCACGGCGTTAATAATATGGGCTGATTGGCACATTGCTGTTAGTAGGGGTGTTTCGATGGAAACGCCACTTAATGCGGCTAAGTGTTGAAGCAACTGGCGATTAATAGTAATTTCCTTTTGAATAACGGTTAAATTATGCTGAATAAAGCCAGCAATCATCCGATTTAAACATTGTTTACTAGCCGTTAAAAAAGCTTGGTATTGTTGCACTTGGCGGTGTTTAAATTGTTCAATTCGATCAACTAAATGCGATGTTGACGCTGGTGAACCGGTCCATCCAATAACTAATTGCAGTTCAGGTGGCGGGGTTAATTGCTGTACGCTTAAACTAGGCCAAGGCATATGCACTAATTCGCTTAGGGTAACATTATTTTCTTGAAATTTAAGCCATTCTTTATCAAAAGTGTGATAAGCAATCCAACCACCATAAACACTAGCAGCAATATCACCTAATGAACCATTTTGCTGGACATTAAGATGTGCAATAGCGGCAATTTTAAAGATGATTTCTTTATTAACGTTTAAATGATAGAACTGACAAACCGCCTTAACCGTAGCCACAGTAACGGCAGCTGAACTGCCCAAACCATATTTTTTACCATCAGCCGAATCTAATTGACTATCAACGCGTAAATGAAACAATTTGAGCTGGGCGTTTTGCTGTTGAGCGTATTCTTCGGTTAATTGAATTGCCGTTAAGATATATTGAAATGGGTTATCACGATTATCAAACACCATCTTATTGCCTTCACGTTGCCAGATTAATTTGCCTTGATATTGTTTAGAAATAATACTGCCATAATCTTTGCTAGCAGTGATTGAAACGGTTACAAAACGATCTAAAGCAACTAAAATAGCGGGCATACCCGTTTCAACCACGGCATATTCACCAGCAATAAATAGTTTTCCAGGTGCACGTACAGTTGGCAAAATAGTCATTCCTTTCTTTATCCTAAAGCGTCAATTAAATGTGCGCCAACGCCGGGGCGCGCCACTAGTAATTGTTGTTCATTAAAGTATTTACGTAATTCATGCAATAAAAGATTAGTTTGGGCTTTATCGCAAATTACTTTAACGTTAGGACCGGCATCCATTGTGTAATAACAAGTTAATCCTTGTTGCTGTAAGTTAGTAATAATCTGCATTGTTTTTAATGTTTGCGGTTGTAAATAGGTGAAACCTGGATTAGCAGCCATTGTAGTTGCGTGCATTTTTAATGCATTATTCTGCGCAATTATACCGATTTGGTTGATATCATGTGCAGCAATGGCGGCGCGCATCTTGCGTGCATCATCATTAGCTACTTTAACCCATGCATCATAATAAGGTGAAGTTGCAACCGTATTAGCCATGCCATTCCGACTAGAAATTTTTTTAGTATGGCTGTCCAAGACAATGGCAATCATTTGTAAACCCCAGTCAATTTGTTCTTCAATCGGTACGGCTAAAGAGGTTAAATCATCACTACCGCGTTGCCATTCAACTAAGCCGCCATAAATTGAGCGACAAGCTGAACCAGAACCACGGCGTGCTAAACGTGATAAAGCTGACTTAGTGAGGTGCAATCCGGCGGCTCGTGAAGCAGCTAATGCTAAGGCAGCGAAACCAGACGCAGATGAAGCAAGACCAGCCGCAGTAGCCACGTGATTAATGGTGGTAACTTTAGCAAAAGTTGGTATGCCAGCCATTTGCCGTACAATGTCTAAAAAATTATGAACCCGTTGCGTAGCCATGGACGTTTGTAATTGACCGTTAATAATTAATTGATCAGCTATTAATGCTTCATCAAAGGTTACTTTGGTATCAGTATAAAATGGTGCCAGTGTTAATGAAATACTATTATTAAAGGGAATGATTAGTTTTTGGTCTTTTTTACCCCAGTATTTAACTAAGGCAATGTTAGTGTGAGCACGGGCAATTGCTGTTTGTGTACTCATAATAAGCTCCTTAATTATTTAAATTTAATGGTACAATCCAAGTTTTTTGAGCACCATTTTGACGTAATTGGTGGGCAATATCATTAGCATGCGTAAGGGTATCGGTTAAAGCTAACATACAACCACCGCGGCCGCCGCCAGTTAATTTACTACCATAAGCGCCAGCACGTTGCGCAACCGTTACTAGTTGGTCTAATTGCGGCGAACTAACCGTTAGTTGTTTTAAAATTAGTTGTGCTTGGTTCATAATAGTTCCTAATTGTTTAAGATTGCCTTGTTTTAGCACCGTTGCTGCTTGTTTAGTTAATGTACCTAATTTGGCAAGCGCCGCTTGGGTAGTTTGAGGATGTTGCATCCTTAGTTGGCGTACAGCACTAACTGCTTCTTTAGTTTGTCCTTGAATACCAGTGTCAGCAATTATTAAATAACCTTGTAAATTTAATGCAATAGGGCGTAGTGGTTGGTTTTTGACAAACCATAATGGTACTTGGGCATTATCAGTTGCGGCATCAAGACCACTAGGATTACCGTGTATAACTTGTTCTGAAATGGCTGCTGTTGTTAATAAATCAGCATCACTAATTGGCTGTTGAAAAGCAGCGTAAAAAGCTTTGGTAATTGCTAAGGCGGTAGCAGCTGATGATCCCATGCCCCGTTCAACCGGAATATCACTAGTAATAGTTAAAGTAAATGGTTGTTGCGGAGTTGCTAAACGTGTGAGGAGAGTATGAATTAATGTTTCGGTACCTTTTAAACGATCATTAATTTGCTGTAATTCACCATCAAATAATTGACTATGAATAATTTGACCATGCGAACTTGGTTGCAAGGTAACATGTGTTTGAATGGTCTTTAATGGTAGGGCAATGGCTGGTTGTCCGTAAACAACCGCATGCTCACCAATTAAAATCACTTTAGCATGTGCACTTGTTGTTACTTTTTGCATAATAAGCTCCTTTAAATCAGCATCGATATTGCATATAATGAACCCGAATAAATTAAACAGATTAATGATAACGCAATTTACTGCTAACGACTAGCATTCTTAAATGATTAACTTAATATGGTAGTATAATTAGAAAAGTAAATAAACGTAGGAGTCATCACGGCATGGATAAGGATAAAACATATGCAGTAGTTGACTTAGAAACTACTGGTACTAAAGCAGAAAAAGGCGACCGGATTATTCAGTTTGGTTGTGCCTTAATTCAAAAAGGAAAAATTGTTAAAACAATTACTCAAGATATTAATCCCGAACGCGAAATTCCTGCCCAAATTGTCCAATTAACAGGAATTACTAACGAACAAGTAGCCACGGCACCATATTTTGCTGATGTGGCTGCTGATTTACATAAAATGTTAAATCATACAGTGTTTGTAGCTCATAATATTAATTTTGATTTGCCGTTTTTAAATACAGAGTTCACCCGTTTGGGCATGGCACCTTTGGATGTCATGGGCATTGATACGGTTGAATTATCACAAATTTTATTAACCGAAACGAATAGTTATCGTTTGAAAGATCTTACTAATTTTTTGAATATTCAGCATGATCATCCGCATCAAGCGGACAGCGACGCTTTAGTTACGGCAAAATTGTTTATTATTTTGGATAAAAAAATCCAACATTTACCGTTGCCAACGTTACATATGATTGCCGAAAAAGCAACGCACTTATCTCGACAAACACAGCAGTATTTGCAAACGATGGATCATTTTCGGCAACAGCAAAAACAACCATTGCCGGAACAATTTTACCAAAAAGCTGGTATTGTTTTAAGACACAAGTACACATTTACGACAACAGCGCCGCAATTACAACAATATCCACAAGATGAAAAAGCTAAGAAGCAATTATTTAAACAAGCTGCTTTGCATGTTCGTAAAACCCAACTACACTTAATGGATGATATTTATACTAACGCTGTTAGTACTCATCCCAAAGCAATGTTATTAGAAGCAGGTACCGGTTTAGGTAAATCTTTAGGCTATTTATTTCCATTATCATTTTTAGCCAAACCAGCACGTAAATTAGTAGTAGCAACATCAACGCGCTTATTGCAAAAACAATTACTTTTTAAAACAATTCCGACTATTAACCAATTGCGTGGCGGACAATTAACGGTGGCAGTTGTTAAAAGTCAGCAACACTACTTAAATCTCAATCGTTTTTATCAAGTTTTGCAAGAAAACCATTCTTTGCCTAACCAATTAGCGATGCTACGTGTTTTAGTCTGGTTAACTAAAACGACGACGGGTGATTTGGACGAATTGCATTTTAATTTAGTGCAAAACGGTTTAATCACGCACATTAATTGTGTACCAGGTGAAGAACCAGTAGGACCATTTGATAAGAGTGATGAATTTTATCCATATGTGCGGCGGCAACAAAATAATGCTGATGTTTTATTAACTAATCACGCTTACCTAATTCATCATTACCAAGATGAAATTTTTGGTGAACAAAGTTATTTGGTAGTTGATGAAGCACAACATTTTCCAGATGAAGTTGAAGAAATCTTATCTAATAAGTTGCACTTGGGTCATCTAATGAACGCAGTGCAACAAATTTATGATAATTTACGTCCTAATTCAAATACGTCATCGTTATTATTTGATGATGATTTACGGTTAAATTATCAAGTAATGTCATTAATTCAAGCACTTTTCCAAGCGATTAAACTAATTACTGATTTTCAAAATGACTTATATAATCGCTTTATTGCCCAACAAATTCCACGCGAGCAACGTAAAGAACCAATTTTACGGCAATTAAGCGGCAGCGAATTGCAAGACTTTGTTGCAGATGATGGTAATTTGCAGCAACAGTTGCTGCATTTATTACTTGATATTAAGCAAGTATTGCAACGCTTGGTTAATAATTTTGCGGCTAATGTGCAACATTTTACGCTCCACCAGCAAAAAGTTGTTCAGAATTTGTTACAGGCTTCGCGTAATTTAAGCGCACAATTACAACAATATCAAGACTGGGTAACATTTACTAATAGTTCTACGCTACAAGATTATTTGGTTAATGTTGATTTACCGCATTATGGTGATAATCAAAAGATTACGCTAACGTGGCAATTATTTAATAGTTCACAAAATACCCAACAACTGTTGCAACATTTTCGGGCACCGGTATTTATTGGTGCTACTTTACGGGTTAACCGTAAGTTTGATTATTTACAACAACGTTTAGGCTTTAGTAACAATAGTGCGGTAATTAAACAAATTTACCGCAGTCCATTTTCATATAAAAAACAAGCCCAACTATTGATTACGACTGATGGTCCTAATCCACAACAAATGAATGAAGAACAATATGCTGATGCTTTGAGTGTGCAATTATTAAGTATTTTGCCTAATATTGGTCATCAAACGATGGTGTTGTTTAATTCTAAAGCGATGATTGCTGCTGTTTACCGCCGCTTAAAAGCAAGTACATGGGGACATGATGCTGAAATTTTAGCACAAGGCGTTCATGGTTCTGATGAAAAATTATTAAAACGTTTTATCAATGATCGACCTAGTGTATTATTAGGTGCCGCTAGTTTCTGGGAAGGAGTAGATCTGCCGGCGCAAGCCCTTGAGGTCTTGATTGTAACGCGATTGCCATTTGCGGCACCGTCTGATCGCTTAACCCAAGCACGGGCAGTACAATTAAAAAAGATTGGCAAAAATCCGTTTAAAGCTGACGCTTTACCACGGGCAACTTTAAAATTACAACAAGGATTAGGACGTTTACTTCGTACAGCGACTGACCGTGGTATATTAATAGTATTAGATCCGCGTTTGGCTAACACACAATATGGTCAACATATGCAGCATGGCTTGCCAACATCATTGCCTAAAAATAGTATTTTGACTGCTGATGTGGTTAAACGTGTACACCAATTTTTTGACAATAGAAATGAGGAAAAATAATGCGGCGCGCTTCAAAATCAACGCAACGACTGGCTGTTATCGGCATAGTGCTAATTATTTTGGTAAGTATTTTTGCTGTTTTTTCAATTGCCCAGTCGCCCCGACGTCAAGCTCAAAAACAAGCAACTAATATTGCTGAACAAAAAGTAGGATTAAAAGATCCAACGCGTTTTTATTGGTTTGACCGGGATAAAACTTATTACACTGTTGAGGGTAAGAATAAGCAAAACCAAACAATTGATGTCATAATTGCTCAAAAAACCGGTAATATTACGGTTGTTAATCAGCAAAATGGTTGGAGTCGTAACCAAGCCCTTACTAAAGTTTGGGACGAATATCACCCTAAGAAAGTATTAAATATTAACTTAGGTCTGTATCATAACCAACCGGCTTGGGACATTGCTTATTTGGATCAAAAAGGCAATTTGAATTACTTGTTATTAAGTTTTAAAAACGGTCATGAAATTAATTTAATTAAAAATGCCTAGTGCTTTATTAACTTATCTTTTGGTATAATAAAAAAACAGATACACATAAAAAATAAGGAGTTGGAACTAATGGTAGAAAAAATTAGTATCATTGATGCTCCGAAACATGTTGACCAAGAAGTACAAATCGGAGCATGGCTTACTGATAAACGTTCCAGCGGTAAGATTTCATTTTTACAATTACGTGATGGCACGGCCTTTTTCCAAGGCGTTGTGGTAAAAGGTGAAGTTGATGATGAAACTTATGCGTTGGTTAAAGATTTACGGCAAGAAACAAGCATGAACATCACCGGTGTGATTCATGAAGATAAACGTTCACACTTTGGTTATGAAATTGAAATTAATAATATTGAAGTAGTTGGTGAAAGTCATGATTTTCCAATTACTCCTAAGGAACACGGCATTGAATTCTTGCTTGATCATCGGCATTTATGGTTACGTTCCCGGCGTCCTTATGCAATTATGGAAATCCGGAATGAAATGATTAAAGCAACCTATGACTTTTTCTACAATCATGGTTTTCTTAAGTTAGATCCGCCATTAATTACGGATAGTGCTGCTGAAGGAACGACGGAATTATTCCACATTGACTACTTCAATAAGGACGCTTACTTATCACAAACCGGCCAGTTATATGAAGAAGCTGGTGCAATGGCTTTTGGTAAAGTCTTTTCATTTGGACCAGTATTCCGGGCTGAAAAATCTAAGACCCGGCGTCATTTAACAGAATTTTGGATGATTGAACCTGAAATGGCTTTCTACCATCAAGAAGAAAGTTTACAACTTCAAGAACAATATATTGCTTATTTAGTGCAACGGGTATTAGATAATTGCGATTATGCATTAAAATTACTTGATCGTGATCCGGAAATTTTAAAGCGCTATACGCAACTACCATATCCACGGGTTACTTACGATGATGCCATTGAAATGTTGCAAAAGAATGGTTTTGATATTAAGTGGGGTGATGATTTTGGTTCACCTGAAGAAACCTTTATTTCTAACCAATATGATCGACCAGTCTTTGTTTTAAATTATCCAAAGGCAATTAAAGCATTCTACATGAAGCCGCATCCAACGCGTGATGATGTTGTTATTTGTGCTGACTTATTAGCACCAGAAGGTTATGGTGAAATTATTGGCGGTTCAGAACGGGCAACTGACTATGATTACTTGAAGCAACAAATCCTTGATCACCACTTAAACTTGGAAGATTATCAATGGTATCTTGATTTACGTAAATACGGTAGCGTTCCACACTCTGGCTTTGGCTTAGGTTTAGAACGTGCCATTAGTTGGATTTGCCACTTAGATCATTTACGTGAAGCAATTCCATTCCCACGGATGCTTAACCGGATGCGTCCATAATGGTAAAAATTAAAAGATCGTGATTCTCACGGTCTTTTTTATTTAATAAGGGTGATGCAAATGAACAATAATTTTTTTGATACTTATTTACATGCTGGTTATACTAGTATTTCTAATTTGTTATTAGCTCATTTTCATGATGTGGGCATGAATAATAATGAATTATTAGTTTATTTACAGTTATTGGCCTTTGCGCAACAACATAATTATTTTCCAGATATTGCTGAAATCGCCCGGCGTCTTAGTCAATCAAGTCGTAATATTTATGCAGTCCTTGACCAATTACAACGAGATGGTTTTATAAAAGTTATCCTGGTTGGTGATTCTAAACCTCAGCATAAAGAATATGATTTGAGTGGTGTTTTTTATAAACTAGCCCAAGCATCTACACAAACACCGACTTTTCAAGAAGTTAATGAACGCCAAAAAACATTTGATGATATTGAAGCTGGCTTTGGGCGCCCATTGTCAGCTAGCGAAATGGAAGTAATTGCCCGTTGGTTTGATGATGACCATTATACTCCTGAATTAATTGAATTAGCCTTGCAAGAGGCCGTTTTGAATCAGGCTTTTTCGGTGAAATATATGGATCGGGTTTTATTAAACTGGGAACATCGCAATATTCATACTAAGGCGGAAGTACAAAAAGAACGGCAACGTTGGCAACAAAATCATGTTTAAAAAAACAGCGTCTATTAATTTTAATAGACGCTGTTTTTTTAATGTGATGATGATTGCGCCGCCGCTTTATTTGGTGGTGGCGTTACTTTATTGTTACTAATGTTACTACTACTTGTTGAGCTACTTGCACTACTGCTAGTAGTATGACTTACACTAGGTTCACTTGCTGAACTACTGCTGCTTAGTGATGAACTACTTGCACTACTTGAGCTGCTTAGTGATGAATTTGATGATGAACTTGTGGAGCTATCACTAAACATGCTACTAGTGCTTGCGACAATATTACTATTTTTAATATCGCGATTAGTTGCTTGCCCGTGTGGTTGGGTGCCAAGAACATATAATTGGCGTGTATAACTATTGGCATTAGCATTAGCTGGTGCAATTACGCCCGGCATTGGTGAGTTGTTAAGAATGTTTTCGGCTACAACGCTAGCTGGCATATGCCAATTAGTATTTGGTACACTTTGCGCATAGTAAGTCATTAAAGCCTTGTAAATTTCTTGTGAAATACTTTCTTGCGCAATACTTAAACCACCACTAAGTGGTTGATCATAACCTGTCCATACCGAAATCACGGCATGCCGCGTGTAACCTGTATACCACGCATCTTTACATAGATTAGCTAGTGCGGGGTTTTGCGCAATTTCGCTTTGTGAATAAGCTACTGATCCTGATTTGCCGGCTTGATATAAACCAGGAATATTGGCCGCTTTACCAATGTCAGCTTTTGGAACACCTTTCAGCATATCAGTAATCATGTAGGCGGTGGCAGCACTCATTGCTTTATGACCATCACTATTATATTTATAAGTAGTGCCATCAGCTAGGACTAATTTATTAATATAGTAAGGTTTATAATAAGTTCCACCATTAGCAAAAGCCGCATAAGCTGCCGCAGTTTGTAACGTGGAAACATTAGCGCCAATACCTGTACTTAATACCTGTTCGTTCTTTGGCAAGTTAATACCTAAGCCCTTAACAAAGTTAACAGCCCGGTTGAGTCCTACTTTTTGTAACGTACGGATAGCAGGCACATTACGCGATTCGACTAAAGCCTTGCGCATTGTCATTTTGCCAAGATACTTATGATCCCAATCATATAATTGGGTTGATGTACCAGGATAAGTGTACGGTGTATCTTCAAGTTGCGTATAAGTTGACCATTTGTCATACTGAATGGCTGGTCCATAATCCATAATTGGTTTCATTGAAGAACCGTTACTCCGGTTAGTAGCTACCGCACGGTTATAACCAAGTTGTACATCACCGGTTTTACGACCACCGATTTGCGCCATGATCTTACCATTATTAGGATTAATCATTGTTACCGCCGTTTGTAATTTATCATCAGGAAAAGCGACATATTCATTAGTGTTGACAATATTATAAAGTTGTTTTTGTAACTTCATATTTAAATTAGTATAAATTTTTAAACCGGCTGTATAAGGATTAAGGTTCATTTTGTCCTTAACTTCAGTAATTACTTCTTTAACGTAATTATCAGCAATTTTGCTTTGCATGGTGTTATTACGTTGTTTGGTTTGTGGAACTAAGCCATCATTAATTGGTGTTGCTTGTGCTGTTGCTAATTGTTGTGCTGTAATCTTATTGTTTTTATACATGGCATTTAATACAGTATTCCGCCGCTGTTTAGCTTGCACAGGATTAGTATAAGGATCATAGCCATTAGGTGATTGGGGCATACCAGCTAATAAAGCTAATTGTGGTAATGTTAATTGTTTCAATGGTTTCCCAAAATAATACTCTGCTGCTGATAACATGCCGTAAGTACCATTACCCATATAAACCTTATTAATATAAAATTCTAAAATCTGTGCTTTAGAGTATTTACGTGATACTTGCATGGCTAACCAGGCTTCTTGTGCTTTCCGTTTTAATGTTCGGTCAGATTCTTTAGTTGAGAAGAATGAAAGTTTAACTAATTGTTGTGTTAAGGTACTACCACCTTGTAAGCCCAAATTACCGCTGCCAGTAATATCACTAAAGGCAGCCTTGACAATCCGCACGGGGTCAATACCTAATTTTTCTTGATAGAAATGACGGTCTTCAACCGAAATAATAGCATTTTTTAAAGTGTCAGGAATATCACTTTCATGCGCATAAATTTGATTGCCAGTGCCCAAAGTAGTGATAACTTGACCAGTACTATCATAAATGGTTGATGCACCGCCAGCTTGCAATTTGCTAGTAGTTAGTTTAGGCGTATCTTTGATATAGTATAAAAAAAGGCCACTGCCGCCTAACAAAAGGGCCAAGAAAATACCTAATATAATTTTTAACCACTGCCAACGGTGAGGTTTGTGCTGGCGGCGCGCCATACGAGAACTATTATTCATTGTTATTAATTTCCTTTATCTATGAATATCTTTAATAAAGCGGTCTACCGCATCTAAGTAAGGAATGAGCGGGTTTAATGCGTACTTAATTTCATAACCATGTTCACAAATTGCCGTTAATGGGATTGACTTACGCCCACCATGATTTTGTTCATCCCATTTACTAATTAAATAATCAGCGGGAACTAAAAAAATACGATCATAAATTACAAAACGAATAATCGCAAAACAAATGGCTTGTTGTTGTAAACATTGCCGCATATGTTCAATTTGATGCGCATGAAAGTTACGAAATGGGAAAGCCGTTTTGTTCTTAGTTTCCTTAGCATCGAAATCAAGATAAAAGCCGCGATAAACCCCATTATAATCAGTAGTTGATGGTTGCCGAAAATAGGCTTCACGAATAATTGCCTTACTACGTTGCGGATAATCAACTTTAACAATTTGAATCGGAGTAGGCTTTTTATGAACAACGGCCTGGCCAGTTGCTAGATAATAAGCATTAGCATCATTTAATTCAGCTTCTAATGACATCCCACGACGACTGAACGAGGTGTTGTTATCTTGTGATAATGATTTTGGTTGTTTGCTTTGTAAATAACTTTTTCCATTGGGATAATGGATTGTCATTTGATTTCACACTCCCATAGACCTATATTATAGCAACTGCAAAAGTGATTTAAAATATGAATTAATAAGAAGGTGAATGGGAATGCCACGACGGATATGGCTTAGCGGGTATCGTAATTATGAATTAAATATTTTTAAAGATGATGATCCCAAATTATTAATTATTAAAAAAGCATTGCGTGCTAAATTAATTAACTTGCTTGATGATGGAATGGAATGGGTAATTACGGGGGGACAATTAGGCGTTGAACAATGGGGTGTTGATGTTGCTCATCAACTGCAAAAAGATTACTCACAGTTAAAAATTGGGATAATCTTACCGTTTAATGATTTTGGTCATCATTGGAATGAAAATAATCAAAATAAATTACAAAAAGTATTGGCGATGAGTGATTATCATGCGCTGCTAACTAAGAAGCCTTATCAATCACCGCGACAATTACGAGTATATCAGCAATTCATGTTAAAACATACAGATGGCGCCTTGTTAGTTTATGATCCTGAAAACGGTGGTAAGCCACAATATGATTATCAAGCTATCCAAGCTTATCAACAACAACATTGCTATAATTGTCAATTAATTGATATGTATGAATTGCAAAGTATCGCGGAAACATGGTGAGCGGATAATTTTTAAAATTTATTTTAATCACTAGCTATTTATTTAAATTTTGTAACAATTTTGTTATAATTAGTAACAATAACGTTGATAGCGGGGCGGAGTATTAATGACATCAGATAATGAAATGAATAATAAACAACCAGACATTATTCTTTCTGCACAAGAAATCTTACAAAAAGATTTTAAGAAACAAATGCGTGGCTATGATCAAAATGAAGTTGATGAATTCCTCGACAACGTGATCAAAGACTACGAAACATTTAATGATGAAATTAGTCGTTTAAAGAGTGAAAATGAACGCTTACTAACTAAAGTTGACGAATTGACTAAACGACTTAATGTTAATAATAGTGCGCAGAATGCTGCACCACAAACCAATGCAGCTACTAATTATGATATTCTTAAACGGTTATCTAATTTGGAACGGCATGTGTTTGGTGCTAAGTTGAATACTAATTCAACTGTCAATAATAGTTATCGCACAGTAACACCATCTGTAAATATTCCTAAACGGCCAACGATGCCAAATGCTACTAATACGACAACAACGCCAAAATCATCACAAAGTAATGATTTTAACCAAGATTTTAATCGCTTTTAGTGGTAAATTGTTGTAAAATGATGTATTATATATAGTGCAAGTCTTGGGTAATCGCGGTCTACTTTGGTAGGCTGAGGAAAGTCCATGCCCGCACAAGCTGCGATGCTTGTAGTGTTCGTGCTCAGCCCAATAAGCTGAGGCACTAGCGTAAGCTAGTGACGGCGAGTAAAAGCGCTAAAGGCTTATGGTCCATGCGTGAGTAACTCTAAAAGCGCAACAGTGACGAAGCATTACTGGAAACGGTAATGGTGGAACGGGTAAGCCCCACGAGCGAGTAACCCAAACTATGGTAGGGGCGTTCCGCCACGGCAAATGAACCAGCGACGGAACAGTTACTCTTTGAGTAACCGAGATAGATGATTACCGAAATACTTAATCTTCCTGCGTTAAGTATGGAACAGAACATGGCTTATAGAGACTTGTAACAGGAATTGCTTGGGCTTTTACCCAAGCATTTTTTTTACATAATTCCAATTATAGATAATGAGGCAATTAATAAATGAAATTTAATTTGATGGCAACCATGGCAAGTGGTTTTGAAGCAATAACTGCTAAAGAATTATGCAATTTAGGTTATCAAGTTACTACTGAAAATGGACGGGTGCGTTTTACTGGTGATGAAAGTGATATTGTCAAAACCAATTTATGGTTGCGCAGTGCTGATCGCATTAAAATCATTGTAGGTGAATTCACGGCTATGACCTTTGAACAATTATTTGAAGGGGTTAAGGCTTTACCATGGGATCAATTATTACCATTAGATGCTGCTTTTCCAGTCCTAGGTAAAGCAGTTCGTTCCCAATTACATAGTGAACCTGATATTCAAGCAATTACTAAACGGGCGATCGTAGCTAAATTAAGCGACGTCTACCATCGGCGTACGCGTTTACCTGAAACCGGTGCTAAATATGTAATTACCGTTAATATTACTAAAAATAAAGCCATGCTAACCTTAGACACAACGGGTGATAGCTTGTTTAAACGCGGCTACCGGGTTGCTGCTGGTGAAGCGCCACTGAAAGAAAATTTTGCTGCTAGTTTGGTTTTATTAACACATTGGCATCCAGAGGACATGCCGTTTTATGATCCAACGACTGGTTCAGGAACCATTGCGATTGAAGCAGCTTTACTGGCCCGTCATATTGCCCCGGGTATTTTACGTCATTTTAGTTTTGAACAGTTTGATTGGATGGATCCACAGTTACTAGTTACCGCCAAAGCAGCAGCTCGTGCGAGTGAAAAACGTGATTTTCCGGTTGAAATTATGGGTGGCGACATTAATCAAAATATGATTGCTATGGCACGTTTAAATGCGCATAAGGCTAGTGTTTTGCATGATATTAACTTTAAACAAATTGCAGTTGCTGACTTTCATACTGATTTGCAAAATGGGGTTATTGTTGCTAACCCGCCATACGGTAAACGGTTAGATGATCAAGCTAAAGTTCGGCATCTTTATCAACAAATGGGGCAAGTATACCGGCCAATGACTACATGGAGTAAATATATTTTAACTAGTGATATGCAATTTGAAGAATATTATGGGCAAAAAGCAACTAAACGCCGTAAATTATACAATGGTTATTTAAGAACTGATTTATTCCAATATTGGGGTAAACCAGTTTGGCATCATAATAAATAGTTAAAAAGCATAGTTATTGTAGTGTTCTAAAATTATTAGCTTAAAACTTAATGATTTTGCATACTACGTTAGATAACTATGCTTTTTTAGTAATATTATTAATTTGGATTGGAAGTAAAGCAATGATTAATAATAATGTTACGCATCATCATTCATTAAAACGGCGGTTAGTATCATTAGTAAGCATTATTATTTTAGGAGTTTTAATCTGTTTAGTAGGATATGGTTATTATTACTATAGTCCCACCCAAACATACCAACGGGCCTTAACAGCATTACAACACAATAGTCCAGCAGCATTACAATATTTTAATAGTAATGATTCGCACTTAAAAATTACCCTAACCACATTAAAGCCACTGCGAAATTATCTTAGTCAACCACAGCATGTCCAAGCCTTTAAGCATCTTTTATTGACCAAGCATGGCCAGTTAGCTGCGGGCAATCATGACTATGTTTTTCAAAAAACAGGTCATCATGACGTGTTGTTTAATAAGTATCAAATTATGATTAAGCCAGTATATCCGCAAATAATTACTAATCATGATCATACCCAGTTGTTACTTGATAAGCATGTTTTAACTACACTTAATGCTAATCAATACCAACGCATTGGGCCATTAGTTCCCGGCGAGTATTGTTTAAAGACGGTTGCTAACTTTAATAATCAATCACAGAAAAATGTTACTAAAATGATTATTAATCATCAAACACCGAAGATTAATATGGCTATTAAAAAGATTAGTTTTACCGCTTGTGGCTATCCCGGTGCGCGATTATATCTTGATCAGCGTTATCAAGGACGGTTAAATCAGCATGGCTATTACCATGTTAAGGCTTATCCGTGGCATACTAATTTGACAATGATGCAAATTTATCACAGTCGTATGGGTAATGTGCATTCAGCTACAACAGATATTTGTGATGACAATAATGATAAAATCGGAGTAACCTATCCTGGTGTAATTAATCAAGTAGATGCCGCTACCTTAATTAAAACAATGATAAATAGTTTATCAATGGCTAATACCAATGACTATCATGATTTAAGACATTTTTTTGTTAATGGTGAACAAAATGCCAGTTATCGTTATTTTATTAAATTAAATCAGCACTATCTAAATGATACTAACATTGAAAGCTTTAATTACGTTCCACAACTTTGCACAGTTACACCATTGGATAAAGATGAAGCGACTGTAACGTTTAATTTACAAACTAATACTTATAGTGCTAATGATGATAGTGCAAATCACTCCCAAGTAACGTATATAATTGTTGTTAAGTGTATTAATAATAATATCCACCTTGATGTTGAACAACGGTATCAAATTTTAAAAATTGTAAAAATTAACAATGTTACTAAGCAACATTATCGTAATGCTTAACATCTTTATATTCGTGTAAAGGTTATGTAATTTTAATTGTTAAAACACGAATTACATTTATAATTTAACATATGATGTTTTTCAAGTAAGGGAGATAAATAATATGCGTTTGCAAGATAAAGTAGCAGTGATTACTGGCGGTTCCCGTGGTTTAGGTTATGCCATGGCAACACGCTTTGCAGAAGAAGGAGCAACTGTTTATGTAGCTGATATTAATGAAGTTCATATTGATAATGAACGTATTCATTTTGTTCACATGAACGTTGCTAGTCATGATGATGTTACTGCAGCAATTCAAAAGGTGATCGCTGAACAAGGGCATATTGATGTATTAGTTAATAATGCTGGTATTATTCAAGATGCTTTAGTTAATAAAATGACTGATGAGCAATGGGATAATGTGCTTGATGTTAACTTAAAAGGTGCTTTTTATGTTACTCGTGAAGTAATTCCTTATATGTATAAACAGGGTAAAGGCTCAATTATTAACATTTCATCCATTGTTGGTGAATACGGTAATATTGGTCAAACTAACTATGCTGCTACTAAAGCGGGTTTAATTGGTTTAACATACACATGGGCAAAAGAGTTTACTCGTAAAGGTGCCGAAATCCGCACTAATGCCATCGCACCAGGTTATGCCGATACCGAAATGATGCAAAGTGTTCCCGAAAAGATTCTTAATCATATTATTGATTCTAATCCAATGCATCGTTTAGCTAAACCCGAAGAAATTGCTAATGCTGCTTTATTCCTAGCAAGTGATGAGTCATCATATGTGAATGGGCATGTCTTAGCAGTAAATGGTGGAGCACGATTATAATATGACAGAATTCATTTCCGCCGCGCAAGTCGGCACTAAAATTAAAGATGGCGCTACAGTTGTCATTGAAGGCTTTATTGGTAGTGGAGTAGCTGAAGCAATTCATACAGCCTTGGGTAAGTATTACCAACAACATCAGCACCCACGTCAGTTAACTTTAGTACATGCCGCTGGTATTGGTGATGGCAAGACTAAAGGGATGAATCATTATGCACAAGCGGGTATGGTTAAGCGGTTAATTGGCGGTCATTGGGCGATGGCGCCTCAATTACATGCATTAGTTGAAGCTAATCAAATTGAAGCTTACAATTTTCCCCAAGGTGTTATTTCCCGGATGATGCGGGCGGCTAGTGCGCATGAACCATTTGTAGCTACCCAAGTTGGCTTAGGCACCTTTGTCGATCCTGATTATGATGGTGGTAAATTAAATCAAGCAGCACAAGAAGAATTAGTTACTAAGACGATTATTAACGATTATGAGTGTTTATTATATAAAACTATTTTTCCAGATGTAGCTATTTTACGAGGAACTTATGCTGATGATAAGGGTAATGTAGCTTTTGATGAAGAACCGCTTACTTTGGAAGCCGTTTCTGAGGCAATGGCTGCTAAAAATAATGGTGGGATTGTTATTGTTCAAGTTAAACAAAAAGTTCCTTTTGGAACACTTGATCCTAAGCAAGTTAAATTACCACGTTTATTAGTTGATTATATAGTGATTGCTGATGATATAACGCAACACCAGCAAACTTATAACACATTATATGATCCGGTCCTATTAGATACTAGTGCTAAACGTGAACAACAATTAACTGATTTTCCGTTAACCCAACGAAAAGTTATTGCCCGACGTTGTGCCCAGTTAATTTCACCGCAAGAACATGTTGTTAATTATGGAATTGGAATGCCTGAAGAAATTGCGAAAGTTTTGAAAGAAGAACAAGTTAAAGCCCAGTTAATTCCAACTATTGAACCGGGGACATTTGGTGGTACGCCATTGGGAGGTTTAGATTTTGGGACAGCAATTGCTCCCGAAAGTATCATTGATCAAAGTGAAATGTTTGATTTTTATGATGGTGGTGGCATTGATATTACCTTTTTAGGTTTAGCTGAATGCGATCAAAATGGTAACATTAATGTTTCTCGTTTTGGTAGTAAAATTGCCGGTGCAGGTGGCTTTATTGATATTTCACAAAACACGCCGCATGTCGTTTTTTGCGGTACTTTTACTGCGGGTGGTTTGCAAACGACTATTACTAATGGCAAATTACAAATTATTCAAGAAGGACGCCATCATAAATTTGTAAAACAAGTTCAACATTTAACTTTTAATGGTCGTTTAGCGGCAGCACGGCATCAAGAAGTTTACTATATTACTGAACGCGCTGTTTTCAAATTAACCACTGCTGGTTTAGTGCTTCAAGAAATTGCCCCAGGAATTGACTTGGAACGTGATATTTTAGCCCAAATGGACTTTAAACCCTTGATTTCATCTCGATTACATGAAATGGATGCGAAAATTTTTAAACCGGAAAAAATGCATTTGCATATTTAACGTATAAAAAAGAGCTTGTGATTATTCACAAGCTCATCTTTTTATTAGCGCTGCCATTCATCTAAATCATGTAAATGTTGTCCTAAGTAATTAATTGCATCGTGAACCAATGATTTCGTCATTGCGGCAGTTTCCTCATCACTTTGAGGACCATAAAAATCAATGACAAATCCTTTAGCAATGTCAGTATAATTTTCTTTACGAGCAATGCCGCCGTCTTTAAATAACTCGTCTAGTTTGGTAAGATCACCATCTTTAATTAAAGCATAAATTTTTTCAGCAATATGGTGATTATTGGCAGCTTGATTATTTAAATGACGTGTAGCGTACATTACTAGAAATTCGTTCATGTCTTTTAACGCATTTTCACGTTTAAGCTGATCTTCTTTTTTTGACATGGATATGCTTCCTTTATATATACTAATAATCAATAAATTATAAAAACACTTTTTAACATTGTGCAAGTTTCAACATAGGAGGAAAAATGAAGACATTAGTTATTATTGCACATCCGCATCGCTTAGATTCGTATACCCAAACTTTTTTGCAACAGGCAGCCGCTAACTTGCCTAATGTTACTTGGCATCCATTGTCAACTGATTTGAATGTTGCTCAAGAACAAGCATTATTACGGCAACACCAACGCATCATTTGGCAGTTTCCTTTATACTGGTATGCTGCACCAGCGCTTTTAAAGCAATGGGAAGATGCGGTATTGACTGATGAATTTGCATTTGGTAATGAAATGACTACGCCGGCTTTGAAAGGAAAGACATTAGGCTTAGTCGTTAATACTGGCGAAAGTGCTAGTCATTATCGCGTAGCTGGCGCTGAACATTTTTCGTTGCCTGAAATTTTACGACCTTATCAAGTAACGGCTCATCGTTTGCAAATGCATTATATGAACCCGTTATTAATTTATAAATTTGAACACATGGATGATGCTGCCCAACAAGTTTTATTTATCCGTTACCAACAATATTTAACAATGACTGATCCGCAAAGCTTTAGTCAGCAAGCAACCTGGCTTGCCCAGCGTTTGCAAAAAATGACCATGGATCAACAATTACAAATGAATTTAAGTCAGTTGTTGTTGCAACAACAGCAACAATTAGATGATCTACAAGCATTACTGCACGTCGATAATGATTTAGGAGATGAATAAAATGGATACTAAAATGCAACAATCTCTCACCAAAATGCATGATGAAACGGATAATTATGAATTACGTGCTTTATTATATTGTGTGCAGCACTATCTTCATGCACAGGAACACCGGTTAGCATTAAGTCAAATGCAACTTGATGGAGAAACATGGGATAAAAGTAATTGGTAATTTGCATATTTTAATTGATATGAGATAAAATAACGGCAAATATTCTAGAAAGCTGAGAAAAGAATGGAAAAAGAACCATCGCTGTTTCAAAAAATTATGGCTAATCTACAAAAGGGCTGGTTGTGGCTTTGGCAGCGCCTTTGTTATTTATTCCGGCGTTTTCAAATTTGGCGCTGGTTATTATTAATGTTTTTGACGTGCTTTTTAGCAATGAGTGCTTTTTTTACTTATAAAGCAAAAACCGTTAATATTAGCGATTTAAAGAGTTCATTATCAACTTTTACTACTATTTATGATCATAATAATAATAAAGTTGGTGAGCTTTACGCTGATAAGGGGACGTATGTTGGTTTTAATGAAATTTCACCAGCAATTAAAAATGCGGTTATTTCTACTGAAGACCGGACCTTTTATACTAATCCTGGTTTTAGTATTAAAGGTATTTTGCGGGCTATTGTTAGCTACGTTGTTCATCATGGTGAAATTCTTAGTGGTGGTAGTACCATTACCCAACAGCTTGCCAAAAACATGTTGCTAACCCAACGGCAAACTTTTTTACGTAAATTTGAAGAAATTTTTTATGCTATTCAAATTACTAAGGTATATTCTAAAAAAGATATTTTAACAATGTATCTTAATAATTCTTACTTTGGCAATGGTGTATGGGGAGTACAGGACGCTTCGAAACGCTATTTTGATAAAAATGCTAGCCAATTAAATGCGGCTGAAGGGGCTACTTTAGCGGCGATGCTCCGTAGTCCTAGCTTCTATAATCCCGTTGAACATCCACAAAATGCCATTGATCGGCGAAACTTAGTTTTGAACTTAATGGTTGAAAACCATAAATTGACGACAGCACAGGCAAAAGCAGCTCAAAAAACGCCATTAGTAGTGACTGATGGTTACGTGCCTAAAAATAATTATAAGTATCCGTCATATTTTGATGGTGTTATTAATGAAGCAATTGCTGATGGTATTAGTGAAGATAGTATTATGAATAAAGGTTATAAAATTTATACTAATCTTAATCAAAACTATCAACGTCAAATGCAAAGTGTTTATAACCAATCATGGTTGTTCCCAGCTCCGGCCGCTGATGGTACCCAACCACAGTCAGGTTCAATTGCGATTGATCCGCAAACGGGTGGCGTAGTTGCTACGGTTGGTCGTCGTGGTCCTAATCCATTCCGCAGTTATAGTTATGCGACTATGTCCCAACGCCAAGCTGGTTCAACGATGAAACCACTAGCCGTTTATACGCCGGCATTGCAAGCAGGCTATCGGTATAACTCGATGCTCAAGGATGAAAAAATTAGTTATGGACCAACGCATTACACACCAAGCAACTGGAATAATCAATATCTTGGTGAAGTACCGATGTATACAGCTTTATCGCAAAGCTTAAATACTCCCGCAGTATGGTTATTAAATCAAATTGGCATTAACAAAGGTGTTAAGTCAGTAGAACGTTTTGGCATTAATGTTCCTAAAAATAAACAAGAATTAGGCCTAGCTTTGGGTGATTTAGATGTTTCGCCATATCAAATGGCACGGGCTTATTGCGCTTTTGCGAATGGTGGTTATTTACCGCAAACGCATTTTATTCGTAAAATTGTTGATGCTAGTGGCAATGTTATTGTTAATAACAGTCAACCACAGCGTAAACGTATTATTAGCGGTCAAATTGCTAATGAAATGACAAGTATGATGTTGGATGTCTTCCGTGATGGGACCGGTGCTAGTGCTAAACCAGCTGGTTATACCATTGCTGGTAAAACTGGTGGTACCCAAGTACCAAGTAGTTGGGGGAATCCTGATGGTACGAAGGACCAGTGGATTGTTGGTTATACGCCGGATATTGTTTTAGCAACATGGATTGGCTTTGCTAATACCGATGCACAGCATTTCTTACAAAACAGTATTGGTGATGTTGCTAATGTCTTTAAGAATGAAATGGCTGATATTTTACCATATACAGCGCAGACGCCATTTAAAGTAAATGATGCCCAAACCATTGTGCAAAATGATGCTAGTGATAATCCTACTAATTGGTGGAATAATTTACAAAGTAAACTCAGTGGTGGATTGGATAATCTCAAACAAAAAGCAAATCAATGGTATAATAATATCAAGAGCTTATTACAGCACTAATGGGGGAAAAGATATGGCAGTGAATATTTATGACACAGCTAATCAATTAGCTAAGGAATTACCACAAACACAACAATTTATGAATTTACAATCATCATATGCTAACTTGAAAAAAGACGTTATGGCGTTTAATTTGTTCAATCAATTCAATCAATTACAAGAAGAATTACAAAAGAAACAATATAGCGGTGAAAAAGTTACCGAAGATGAAATGAAACGGATTCAAGATCTTGCTGGTAAAATGGATAAAATGGATGCTATCAAGCAATTAATGGCCAGCGAACAAGCTTTGAATCAATTATTAGTTGATATGAATGAAATTATTACCGAACCAATTAGAAATCTTTATAAAAACTAATTGTTGATAAGAACGCAGGTCATCCTTGACTTGCGTTTTTTTATGAAAAGGATGTGAGCAGATGGCTAAACAATTATTTGATTATCAAAATGATGAAAAAATGGAATTATTTGTTCTAATTAAAGATGCGCAAGTCCGGGTTGCTAAAAATGGTAAACAATATTTAGCACTTCATTTTGAAGATCGTTCGGGAAGTATTTCTGGTAAATATTGGGATGCAACCGATGAAGATGTTAAGAATTTTACAGCTGGTCGTGTTGTTTATTTATCAGGCAAACGCGAAACTTATCAAAATAATCCGCAAGTAAAAATTTATAAAATGCGCTTAGCCCGCGATGATGAACCGCATGATCCAGCGTTATATGTGGAACAAGCACCCGAAGATGCGCAAACAATGTTACAGGCTTTTAAACGTTATTTGTCAGTAATTACTAATGAACATTGGCATACAATAGTGCAAAAGTTGCTCAACAAACATCATGATACGCTGTTTACTTATCCGGCTGCTAAGAGTAATCATCATGCGTTTACCGGCGGATTAGCTTACCATACGCTAAGTATTTTACGTTTGGCTGAAAAAGTTTGTGATCTTTATCCATTAATCAATCGCCAATTACTGTATGCTGGTGCGATGTTGCATGATCTTGGCAAAACAATCGAATTATCAGGACCAACGGCTACTACTTATACTTTGGCTGGTAATTTAATTGGGCATATTGTGTTGATTGATGAAGAAATTGCGCAAGTTGCGGCTGAAGAAAAAATTGATTTGAATGATGAAGATATGGTATTACTACGGCATATGGTTTTAGCTCATCATGGCTTATTAGAATACGGTTCACCTAAACGACCCGCATTGTTGGAAGCAGAAGTATTACATGCACTAGATGACCTTGATGCTTCAATTATGATGATGCAAATGTCATTGCAGCACGCCCAACCAGGCTCGTTTACTGAACATTTGTTTGCGATGGATAATCGGCAGTTTTATCGTAGTAAACTTGACGATGAGGAATAAAATAAAAACCAAGACTAATTAGTCTTGGTTTTTATTTTATTTATTACTTGAACTTGTGCTGAGGCTAGAACTTGATGTGCTTAAGTAGTTAGACAAGATGTTTTGCAAATCCTTATCTTTAATGGATACGTCGCCTTGTTTAAGCACTTTAGTGATAACATCATTCATCACTGATTGGTTTTGCATCCAGTTAGCATAAATTTGATTTTTAAGTTCTTTCTTATGATCAGCCATTTTACCTTTACCAGGATTATTAATCATCCGGATAACGAAGTAACCATCTTGACCTTTAACTGGTTCTTGGGTAAATTCATTATTCTTTAATTTAAAAGCAGCTTGTTCAAAAGCTGGATCTAAGGATGTATTTTGATTATTGAAAGGAGGAATCTTACCGCCATCATTCTTAGAACTTGAATCTTGTGAATATTGTTTAGCCAAATTAGCAAAGTTCTTTTCGGAATTATCTTGTTTAAGTTTATTAATAATATCTTCAGCATCTGATTTTTTCGAAACAAGAATTTCTTGAACAGTTACTTTTGGTTGATAATCTTTCCATTGTTCTTCTAAATCTTTATGGGTGATTTTCTTATTTGCTTTTAGTGCTGCTTCTAATAATAAATTAGTGCGAATATTCTTTTTAAAAGTAGCTTCAGTTAATTGGTTTTGTTGCAATACCGTGTCAAAAGATGAACCATATTGCTTTTTATATTTATTAAACTGAGCATTAACTTCTTTGCTAGAAACCTTATTGCCGTATTCTTCTTCCAAACACTTATTAAGAATCATTGTTTCTAGTGTTTGTTTACCAGCACTAGTTTGTTTCATTGCATCATAATATTGTTCTTCAGTAATTTTACCGCCTTTCATGCTAACAACGGTTTTATCACCATTTGAACATGCTGCCAAACTGCAGGCCATTAGTGCGCTAGCGCCAACAACGAGCCATTTTTTGTTCATGAGGGACACTCCTTAATCTTAATATCATACTCATTTTTTTAATATATCATAAATAAATTATTAATAAAAAGCATCTTCAGCAATCTTTAATCCTTTTTATTAATATCATTTTGCAAATTAACAACACTTGCCTTAACTTCTTTAACACGTGGTTCCATTATAAAAGTAAAAGCACGTAAAAGATCTTCAAGATCGACAACGGTTGTCGTCGAAGCTTTCTTAACTTCATTAGTTAGGGTATGTAAAGCATTTTTAACGGCAATTACATTGGTTGTTACTTCATTAGTTGCTTGTGTTAATTGCTTAAAATAATCAGCAAGGCGTTGTTGGTTTTCAGCCCCGGTATGTTTGGTGGTTAATAATCCATAAACAATGCCAGTTAAAGAACCAACGCCCCAGCCTTTCCAAAAACCTGCCATTTCTATTCCTCCAAGTGCTTTTTAATATTAGCAGCCATTTGATTTAATTCATTAGCGTTATATTGGTCGCTATGATCACCAAAGTGAATACTAAAATCATCATTATTATCATAACGAGGTATTAAATGAAAGTGAGAATGAAAGACGGTTTGCTCAGCAATTTCACCATTATTATTAACAATATTCATACCAATAATATGCGGATTACTTGCTTTAATAGCACGAGCAATCTTCGGAATACGTGCAAATACGGCACTAGCTAATTCATCATCATATGCAAAGATATCAGCAACATGTTTTTTAGGAATAACGAGAGTATGTCCCGGTGTGGTTTGGGAAAGATCTAAAAAGGCCTTAACAACATCATCTTCGTAAATGGTACTGCTGGGAATATCCCCATTCACTATTTTGCAAAAAATACAATCTGTCATATAATCGCTTCTTTCATTTTAACTACTTATAAGTATGTTATCATAAATAAGGTTATCTTATGGAAATAATTGTATAAATAACGAGGTTTATTGTGACATTAATAGTAAAAGAAGTAACGGGGGGTTATTCCCAAATTCCCGTTTTAAAAAATGTGAGTTTCACTGTTCCTGATCAAAAAATTATCGGTTTGATTGGGTTAAATGGGGCCGGTAAATCAACTACAATTAAACATATTATTGGTTTATTAAAGCCTAAAAAAGGCACAATCACTTTAAATGGTGTTTCGTTCATCACTGACCAGCAAAAATATTTACAACAAATTGCTTACGTACCTGAACGACCGGTTTTATATCCGGAATTAACATTACAAGAACATATTGATTTAACGATTATGGCTTATGCGCTTGATCATGATCAAGCTTGGCAACGGGCTAAAAAATTATTACAACGTTTTCGTTTGGCTAATAAATTAGCCTGGTTTCCAACGGAATTTTCTAAAGGCATGCAACAAAAAGTAATGATTGTTTGTGCATTTATGACTAATGCTAAGTTATTTATTATTGACGAACCATTTACCGGCTTGGATCCATTAGCGATGCATGATTTATTAACAATTGTTAGTGATAAGAAAAAAGCCGGTGCATCAATTTTAATGTCGACACATATTTTAGCAACAGCGCAACAATATGCTGATGAATTTGTCTTATTAAACCATGGTCAAGTGCAAGCAACTGGGAATTTAACCGCTTTGCAGCAGCAATTTAAGATGCCTACTGCAAGTTTAGATGATATTTATTTGAAAATGACTAGGGATGATCGTAATGAATAAACTATGGCAAATTCGTTTAAAAAAGCATCAGCAACAACAATTTCGATATTTACGTTATGTTTTTAATGATCATTTTGTCATTGCTTTGATTTTTTTATTTGGAGCAGGGGTGTATGGCTATGCGCAATTATTACGTTACTTACCAACACCATGCATGGTTATGCGGTGGCCAGTTTTACTAATACTAATGTTTACTATGCAGTTCGGGCATTTAGCAACTTTGATTGAACCAGCCGATAATGTCTTTTTATTACCACAAACGCCACGTATTTATCATTTTTTACAAAAAGGGCGGCGTTATAGTTGTTTAATACCGGCGATGTTTATTTTGCTAGTTAATTTGGCACTGTATCCTTTACTAGTAAAAACATTACATTATTCATGGCCATTATGTATTAATTTGGCATTAAGTTGCTTATTGTTAAAAGACGGTATCTTGCGTTATGAATTAGCGTTAGTTTATCAGGAACGTCGTTTTCATTGGTTAATATACGGTTTTGAATTATTAATTATTGTTTTAACATTATGGGTGCCGTATGGAGGCTGTGTAGTGGCATTATTATTTGATGTTATGATGGCTCAGTTAGTTCGTCATAATCTTCAAAATACGCCATTACAGTGGCAATATTTAATTAACAACGAATCCCAACGCATGACAAATCTATACCGCTTTTATAATTTATTTACTGATGTGCCTGGTTTTAATAGTCGGATTAAGCGACGTCATTATTTAGATTGGTTACTGAAAAAAATCCCTCAAGATCATCAACATACTTATGCTTATTTGTATGCGCGCGGTTTTTTGCGACGAACAGAATATAGTAATTTATTTTTACGTCTATGGATAATTAATCTACTAGTATTATGCTTGTTCCACTATCCATTATTAGTAATTGGTATTAACGCTTTGTTCGCGTATTTAATTTGTTTACAACTCATGCCGCTGTTTAATCAATATGTGGGAATGGTTATGACGCATTTATATCCACTAACATTCTCACAACGTATTCAAGCGTTCATAACATTATTACAAAAATTATTATTATTGCAGTGGTTTACACAAGCGTTAGTAATGTTATTGACTTTACCAACTCTAACAGCGCTAATTGCTATTTTTATTAATGGTTTGTTAATTGCGTTATTATTAAAAGGATATTTACCGAGAAAGTTAGCTAATTAGTAATAATTAGCCGGCTTGTCACGTTATTTTTTTCTTGTTAAAATATTAAGTGATTGAATTTGAGACCAGGAACGCTTGTTTCCATGTTGACACATGTCCAAGGTCTCGATCCAGTATTCCTTAAGCATTTTTGATAGGAGTTTACTAATGGATTTGGATTTAGATGAAGGCTGGCAAATTAGTTCAGCTGGTGGCAGCACTGGTAGTGCTTTTATGGGTACACGTGCTTCGCAAAAAATTTTTTTAAAACGCAATCCATCACCGTTTTTAGCGGCATTAAGTGCCGAAGGCATTACCCCAAAGTTGATTTGGACTAAACGGGTAGCAAGTGGTGATGTTTTTACTGCTCAAGATTGGATTAATGGGCGCACTCTAACGGCTGATGAAATGGCAGGACCGGAAGTCGCGCATTTATTGCACCGGGTTCATTCGTCAACCACATTACAAGCAATTTTGCGCCAAGTTGATGGGCGTATCTTACAGCCACGTCAATTATTGGATAATTATTTAATTAACTTACCAGGTACTTTATACGCACACCCGTTTTTGAAGCACGTGATTAATGATTTACAGCAGCGCTTAGCTTTTATTAATTTAGATGAAGTTACGGTTACTCATGGCGATTTAAATCATAAAAATTGGTTACTATCAGATAGTCACCGGTTATACTTAGTTGATTGGGATCAAGCTATTTTTGCTGATCCAATGTATGATGTTAGTTTTATTTTGTTTAACTATATTCCCCAAGCTAATTGGCATGATTGGTTAGCAATGTATGGCATGCATTGGAGTGACGCAATTGCCCAACGAATTAATTGGTATGGTAGTATTGTTTTTTTGAATATGATTAAAGAACAATACCATCAACAACGCTTTACATCAATGAATCATTATATTATTCAATTGCAACAAATACTTAATAATAAATAAAGATCGGAACAAATGCCGATCTTTTTTAATGAAAGGATAAGATTATGCGTTTACGTAGAAAATCATGGGCGCCGCAATTAATTGCTGATCATCCTCAATGGATATTAGTTAATCCGGAAAATATGGCTGGTAAGTGGCAAAGCCGTTTTGAAAAGCAACAACCATTATATATTGAAGTTGGTTCAGGCAAGGGTCGCTTTATTACCGAAATGGCCCAAAAACATCCTGAAAATAACTATTTGGCCGTCGAAATTCAAGAATCAGCTATTGCAATGGTATTAAAAAAGCAAGTTGAGTTACAATTACCCAACTTGCAATTATTACTAGGTGATGGGGCCGCTTTAACTAACTTTTTTGCTGCCAATGAAGTTAACGGCATTTTTTTGAATTTCTCTGATCCATGGCCGAAAACTCGACATGAAAAGCGTCGCTTAACTTACCGCTCGTTTTTGGCCCAATACCAAACCATTATGTGTCCACATGGCGAATTAGTATTTAAAACTGATAACCAGGGCTTGTTTGAATATTCCCTAATTAGTATGAATAACTTTAACATGCTTTTTGATGAAGTGTCATTAGATTTACATGCTTTAAATGATCCAGATAATGTGGAAACCGAATATGAAGAAAAATTTAGTAAACTAGGACAACGAATTTACCGGTTAAAGGCACATTTTCGTTAGAGTAAATCATCATCTTTAAGGGCAGGTTGACCAGCAACAGGATAAATATCAATTAACATGCCGCTCATAGCGTCTGCAATAAATTCATATTGAACAATATGTCCTTTTTCGCAACGATTGATGCCGCCATAGTTAACTTTAAAGTTTTTATCGCCAGTCGCATAAACAACCGGTTTCATTTCGATCCATGAACCGGTAACATTACCTTTTTTGGCAAATTCCTTTTTTACTTGTTCAAGGATCATATCGGTATGTTTAGCACGATGTTGATAGTAAAGAGTGCGTAAGATACAACCACTAATGCCACCAAGAATTGCCCCAAGAGCGAAAATTCCAATTTTACTTTTTTTCATAAAAGTCACGTTCCTTTTGGTAATTTATTTAAATTAAATAGCTAATTTAAGTATAATAGTTTTAACGTTAAAAAACATGCAATTAAATTGCAACTTTAAGGAGGAGAACTATCATGTTGATTACAAGTATGAATCATCCTGCTTGGCATGACACATTAATTGCCATTGTTGCCCAAGATGAAGCTAATCATTCCCAAACTGCTGTTCAAAAAGACGACGTTGTTCGTATTTTTGAAGCTGATACTAATAAAACACTTGGCTATAATTTCTTTAATGTAAGTAAGTATATCGGTACTAACGATCAAAACGGCCAAATTATTTTAAATGATGCGCAAGTTAATACTTTGAATGAACACTTACGATTGGTGGGCTTTACTGCTGATTTAGTTGCTGATACTACACCAAAATTTGTTGTTGGTTATGTTAAAACTTGTGAACCACATCCTGATTCTGATCATATGCATGTTTGCATGGTTGATGTTGGTAATAACCAAACATTACAAATTGTTTGTGGTGCACCGAATATTGCTCAAGGTCAAAAGGTTGTAGTGGCTTTAGTAGGAGCAATGATGCCTTCTGGTGCCATTATCTGGCCGGGTAAATTGCGTGGCGTTACTAGTGATGGCATGATTTGCTCTGCCCGTGAATTAGGTTTACCACATGCACCACAAAAACGAGGTATTTTAGTTTTACCTGATGATTGGAAAACAGGCAGTGCTTTTGATTTTGCTAAAGGCGATGCAGTAGTTGCGGCACAAAATAACTAATTTTTTGACTTTGAAAGGGATAATTTACTGTTATGGATGATCTACATTATCAAGGTCCTATCTTTCAACATAATAACAGTTATCAAAATAGTAATTGGCGCCATGAAGGCTATGCTTTACCTAAAGCAACGCAACGTTTACTTCATGCGCAAGTGTCTACTGCTAAACCTACCGCGGCTGCGCCTAAGGTGCCATTATCATCAGCTCATCATCAAGTACATGTCAATAAAAGTAAACCGGTCAATGAGTTAATCAATACTATTCCGGCTGCGCTAACAAGGCCACATTCTCAAGTTGACTATCAAGCACTACTTACTACTTACTTTATTAAAAATGATGATGAAGTTTACTTGTTTACCGATGATATTGCTCCAAGTGACATTGCACCAGAATTGGACGCAGTAAGTGATGAAACTAGTATCGCTGCTGACGTTGATAGTGCGGTATTAACTACTACTAGTGCAGCAACACCAACTAGTGCAGCTAGTGCGGCAACTGATGCTGCGCTTGTTTCGCAAGCTGTCCAAACGGCAAGTGCAGCCGTAACAGCAATTAAGGATCAGCAATCATCTGCTGCAGCCCATTCAACGGCACTAACTAACTGGCAACAAGCACGTTGGGTTAAAGAACAAATGCATTCTAAGAAACCTAAACTAGTGCGACACTCGCCATCACTTTTACAGCAAAGTGTTCATCAAGCTATGCAAAGCTATCATCGTGAGCAAAAGCAAAATAGTACGGCACCTGCTATGTCTTCAAGTAGTAATGAAGTAACGCAGCAGTCATCAGCAACTAAGTATCAATTTCCATCACTTGATTTATTAGCAGCACCAACTAATACTGATCAAACACAAATGCGGATTTGGGCAGAAAAGCAAGTGAAAATTCTGAACGAAACCCTAGCTGCTTTTCATGTACAAGCACAAGTAGCGCGCTATACGATTGGTCCAACAGTTACGCAGTTTGAAATCTCATTAGCACGGGGTGTTAAGGTTAATAAAATTACTAATTTGAATGATGATTTAAAATTAGCCTTGGCCGCGCGTGATATTCGGATTGAAGCACCTATTCCTGGTAAGAATACCGTGGGGATTGAAATTCCTAATTTACTGTCACGTACAGTAATGCTTGCCGAAGTATTACGTTCTGATGCCTTTCAAAAGAGTAAATCACCATTAACAGTAGCGTTAGGGGTAGATTTATTTGGTAAACCAATGGTAGCTGATATTGGCGAGATGCCGCATGGGTTAATTGCTGGGGCCACTGGTTCTGGTAAGAGCGTATTCATTAATAGCATTTTAATATCATTACTTTATAAAGCTCTACCAACTGAAGTTAAATTGCTATTAATTGATCCTAAGGCTGTTGAATTGGCACCATATAATGGCTTACCACATTTACTAGCACCGGTTATTTCTGATCCTAAGGCGGCCGCTGAAGCTTTAAAATGGACGGTTAACGAAATGGAAAATCGTTATCAAAAATTGGCAGCCGCTGGTGTACGTAATATTCAGCAATTTAATGAACGTGCTAAAGCACATGGTGATTATGGTTTAGTAATGCCATACATTGTGATTATTATTGATGAATTAGCTGATTTAATGATGGTTGCTTCTAATGAGGTTCAAGATTATATTGCCCGCATTACGCAAAAAGCTCGTGCTGCTGGGATTCATTTACTAGTAGCAACCCAGCGACCGAGTGTTGACGTTATTACCGGTACGATTAAAAATAATATTCCTACCCGTGTCGCCTTTATGGTCGCTAGCCAAATTGATTCACGTACTATTTTGGATACTGCTGGTGCTGAACGTTTACTCGGGCGAGGTGATATGTTGTATCTTGGTAATGGTAAAGGTCAGCCAATTCGTTTACAAGGAACGTACGTTGAACCAGAAATTGATGCGATTGTCGCCTTTGTAAAACAACAAATGCCACCGCATTATTTATTTAATCCAGATAATTTGCTTAAAGCGGCAGTTGCTGAAGAAAGTGAAGATGCCATTTTCGGTCAAGTGCTGGAATATATTGCTAATGAAAAACAAGTGTCGACTTCAAAGTTACAACGAGTTTTTTCCATTGGTTATAACCGGGCTGCTAATTTAATTGATGAATTAGAAAGTCGTCATTATATTTCCACAGCGCACGGCTCGAAACCACGTGATATTTATTTCACTAAAGATGATTTACAAAAATATCAAGAAAAGCAAATTGCACATTTGTAAATAAATGATAAACTATATGCAAACCATTAAATGGGAGTTATGAAAATGATTGAACAAAAAAATTATTTCTTTATTGGAATTAAAGGTTCAGGCATGTCAGCCTTAGCTTTGATTTTACATAGTTTAGGCTATCATGTATCTGGTTCTGATATTACTGAATATACTTTTACACAACAAAAACTTGAAGATGCTGGCATTAAAATTTTGCCTTTTAATGCTGATAACATTCAACCAGGAATGACCGTAGTAGCTGGTAATTCATTTACTGAAGATCATCCTGAAATTAAGCGTGCACTAGAATTAGGTGTACCATTTATGCGTTATCATGAATTACTTGGCGATTTGATGAAAAATTACATTAGCATGGGCGTAGCTGGTGCACATGGTAAAACAAGTACTACTAGTTTATTAGCACATGTGATGAGTGGGGTTGCACCAACCAGTTACTTAATTGGTGATGGTAATGGTAAAGGTGTTAAGGATGCCAAGTTCTTTGTTTTTGAAGCCGATGAATACCGGCGTCGGTTCTTAGCTTATGCACCTGATTACATGATTATGACTAATATTGATTTTGATCATCCCGATTATTATCAAGATATTAATGACGTTTTTGATGCTTTCCAAACAGAAGCTAATCAAGTTAAAAAAGCTATTTTTGCTTGGGGCGACGACCCTAATTTACGGAAATTACAAGCTAAAGTACCGATCTATTATTATGGCACTTCTGATAAAGATGATTTCCAAGCACGTAATATTAAGCGAACTGAAACTGGCTCTGAATTTGATGTTTATCATGATGGACAAGATCTTGGTCATTACAAGATTAATTTATTCGGCGAACATAATATTTTGAATAGTTTGGCAGTGATCGCCGTTAGTTATATGGAACACATCAATCATGATGAAGTTGCCCGGGAATTATTAACATTTAAAGGTGCTAAACGGCGCTTTAATCAAACTAAGTTAGCTGATATGGTGTTGATTGATGATTATGCTCATCATCCAACCGAAATTAAAGCTACTTTAGACGCTGCCCGGCAAGAATATCCTGATAAAAAGATTATTGCCGTTTTTCAACCACATACTTTCTCACGAACTAAAGCTTATATGAATGATTTTGCGAAGATTTTAAGTACCGCTGACCAAGCATATGTAACACCAATCTTTAGTTCGGCGCGGGAAACATCTGGTGACGTTTCTAGTGAGGATTTAGTGGCTAAAATTAAAGGTGCTAAAGTAATTGATTGTGATAATATTGATACGTTACTTGGGCAATATCATAATGCGGTAGTTGTTTTCATGGGCGCTGGCGATATTCAAAAATATGAACGGGTTTATCAGAATTATTTAACTAACAAATAGCATTTAATTAAGTATTTTTAATTAGAGGGATTATGATTCAGTCATAATCCCTTTTTGATTAGATTTTTGTTAAAATAAAATAAAGACTAAAACGGAGGCAATGCCATGACAACGACGCAATCACGTTTACTATTAATTGACGGCAATAGCTTAATGTTTCGTGCTTTTTATGCTTTGCATGCGCAATTAAATAATTTTGTAAATCAAATGGGATTGCATACTAATGCAATTTATACTTTTAAAAACATGCTTGATGCTTTGCTTAATCGCTTTGCACCAACTAATGTTTTGGTGGCGTTTGATGCTGGTAAGGTAACGTTTCGTACGAAAAAGTATGCTGAATATAAAGCAGGTCGTGCAAAGACACCGCCCGAATTATCAGAACAAATTCCATATATTCATGAATTGTTAAAAGATTACGGAATTGCTACATATCAATTAGTTAATTACGAAGCCGATGATATTATCGGTACCCTTGCTCATGAAGCTGCTAATCAGCATATCCCGACTGTTATTGTAACGGGGGATCGTGATTTAACCCAATTAGCTAGTGAAAATACCACGGTAGCAGTAACTGTTAAAGGCGTTAATGATTTAGCGCTATATACGCCCGCTTATATTGACGAAAAATTTGGCATCACGCCACAACAAATTATCGACATGAAAGGCTTAATGGGCGATACGTCGGATAATTATCCGGGCGTTACTAAAGTTGGTGAAAAAACAGCGCTTCGTTTAATTAAACAATATGGTAGTGTGGAAGGAGTTTATGCTCATCTTGATGAAATGAAAGCCAGCAAGCTTAAAGAACACTTAGTTGCTGATAAAAAACAAGCCTTTTTAAGTAAAACACTAGCAACGATTGATGTTCATGCACCGTTGACAGTTAGTCTAGCTGATACCATTTATCATGGCATTCACCGTGATGCTTTAATTGATTTTTATCAAAGAATGGAATTTAAATCATTCTTGGATGAAATGGATCCGAATGAGCAAACGATTACTACGCACGAAGAACAAACTTTACCATATACGGAATTAACAGCTGATAATTTATCATTAATTAAACAATTAAATGGTCCTTGCAGCGTTATCATTGAAATGCTTGGTGCTAATTATCATGATGCGCAGTTTATTGGTTTTGTTATTGGTCAACAAGATAAGTGGTTTGTAAGTCGCGATGTAGCTTTACTACAAACACCGATTATGAAAGCTTGGTTAAGTGATACACAACAAGTTAAATGGGTATTTGATGCTAAGCGTAATTATGTTGGTATGCATCGCTTGGGTATTACTTTACGTGGTACAACATTTGATTTACTTTTAGCAGCTTATTTACTTAATACTAATGATAATATCGACGATGTTGCGACGATTGCAAATAGTTATGGTGATCATTCGGTACAAACTGATGAAGATATTTATGGTCGCGGTGCTAAAATGGCTATTCCAGATGATAATGAGGTAATTTTCCAGCATTTGATTCATAAAGCCAATGCTATTTATCATCTTCATGATCAGATAATAACTAAATTGCAAGATCATCAACAACTATCGTTATTTACTAATATTGAATTACCATTAGCATTTGTATTAGCTGATATGGAAATTGCTGGTATTACTTTGGATGCACCAACCTTAAAGCAAATGGGCGCTGATTTTGCGCAGAGCATGGCTGTTATTGCTGAAGCGATTTATCGTGAAGCTGGCGAAGAATTTAATTTAAATTCGCCTAAACAACTAGGGACAATTTTATTCGAAAAGATGAAATTGCCATATGCTAAAAAAACCAAGACCGGTTATTCCACTGCTGAAAAGGTTCTTAATAAGTTAAAACTCAAGTATAAAATTGTGGCGGATATTTTAGATTATCGTGGTATTGCTAAATTGCAATCAACGTATGTGAAAGGTTTATTAAAGGCATTACAACCAGATGGTAAAATTCACACCCGTTATTTACAAACATTGACCCAAACGGGCCGCTTATCATCCGTTGATCCTAATATGCAAAATATTCCGGCTCGTGACATGGGCAAGCAAATTCGTAAGGCTTTTGTGCCATCTTATCCGGATAGTTACCTAATGTCATGTGATTATTCACAAATTGAATTACGCGTTTTGGCCCATATTTCGGGAGATAAGCACATGCAATCAGCTTTTTTGCATAATCAGGATATTCACGCCCATACAGCTATGAGTATTTTTGGTTTACATGATCCATCACGAGTAACACCAGATATGCGTCGTAAAGCTAAAGCAACTAATTTCGGAATTGTTTATGGAATTAGTGATTACGGCTTATCACAAAATATTGGCATTTCACGTAAAGAAGCGCATCAATTTATTGAGGCTTATTTTGAACAATATCCACAAGTTAAAGCTTATATGGATAATATTGTGAAACAAGCACGTGAACAAGGCTATGTTGAAACGTTATTCCACCGGCGGCGTTACTTACCTGATATTCATGCTAGCAACTATAATTTACGTTCGTTTGCGGAAAGAACGGCAATGAATACACCCATTCAAGGTAGTGCGGCTGATATTATTAAAGTAGCAATGCTTAATGTGCAAAAAGCTTTGCAAACACAGCATTTACGCTCTAAAATGCTGTTACAAGTACATGATGAATTGATTTTTGAAGTACCACATGATGAAATTGAAAAAATGGTCAAATTAATTCCGCAATTAATGGATTCTGCAGTGAAACTAGATGTTCCACTTAAAGTTGAAACTGGTTATGGAAAAACATGGTTTGACGCAAAATAAGAAAGAGGCGTTATTATGCCAGAATTACCTGAAGTAGAAACAGTTCGGCGGGGCTTAAATCGTTTAGTTATCGGTAAAACGATTCAAGCAATTAATATTTTATGGGATAAAACAGTTGTTGATTCTCATACTGAATTTAAAAAAAGATTAATTGGACGTACTATTAAACGAGTTGATCGTCGTGGTAAATATTTATTATTTCGTTTAAATGATAATTTAACGTTAGTTAGTCATTTACGCATGGAAGGTCATTATCAATTAGTTCAAAAAGTTGATGAACCTTTTATTAAACACACTTGTGTAACATTTACGTTTACTGACGGTACCCAGTTACGCTATATTGATTCACGGAAGTTTGGGCGGATGAATTTAATTGCAACTGACCGTGAGGATAGTTTTCGCGGTTTAGCTAAACTTGGACCTGAACCATTAAGTGATAATTTTGATGTTCCTGACTTTGCCCGAGCATTACGACGTCATCATAAGCCAATTAAAACAACTTTGTTGGATCAAACAGCAGTTGCTGGTTTAGGTAATATTTATGTTGATGAAACACTATGGATGAGTTATATTCATCCATTACAACCGGCTGATACTTTAACTGATGCGGAAATTAAATTACTTCATGATAATATTATTACTGAATTAAAATTAGCGATTGCGAAAGGTGGTACGACTTTCCATAGTTTCATTGGGGCAGATGGTAAACAAGGTGAATTTCAAAATGATTTGCATGTTTATAATCATGCTGGTGAACCTTGTGAACGCTGTGGTACCACGATTATTAAAATTAAAGTTAATCAACGGGGTACGTCATTTTGCCCGCATTGCCAAGTATTGCACAAGGATCGGATTGTAAGATGACCATTGTTGTGGGGTTAACTGGTGGCATTGCTTCTGGAAAATCAACAGTAGTTGGCATGCTCAAACAATATTTTCCGATTATTGATGCTGATCAAGTAGCACGTGAAGTAGTACAACCACCATCACCAGCTTTACGTCAAATTGCAACTACTTTTGGTGCTAAGGTTATCCAAACAGATGGCTCTTTAAACCGGCGTTTACTTGGGCAAATTGTTTTTAGTAATCCGCGCCAGTTACAGCAATTAAATCAAATTGAAGCACCATTAATTCGTCAAAGAATTATCACTAAAATTAATCAGTGGCGTCAACAACGCGTTGCTTTGGGAATTTTGGATATGCCGTTGTTATTTGAACAAAATTATCAACCGCTGTGTGATGTAATCGTGGTGGTTGATATTACGTCGCATTTGCAGTTGCAACGTTTAATGAAGCGAAATCATTTTACTAAACAAGAAGCACAACAACGTATTAGTAGTCAGTGGCCGTTAGCTCGTAAAAAAGCGCAAGCAGATATTATTATTGATAATAATGGTAC
>JAHLFS010000004.1 GCA_018883675.1 Candidatus Paralactobacillus gallistercoris
TGGGACCCAATGGGTGCTTTAGCATAAATAGTTTAAACGCTGCTATTTTTTAATAGCAGCGTTTTTTGAGCAAATTAGTTAAAGCTACTAAAAAAACATTATAGAATACAGTTGAAAAAAGGAAGGAGTAATTATTATGAGTAAAGTAATGCATGTGCTTGGTGGTGCACCTGTAAGTGCGGGAACTCAAGCGGATATTAAAGATAATTTATATATGCACGTTAATTATCAATGGTTACAAAATGCGGTTATTCCTGATGATAAACCCGATACTGGTAGTTTCCAAGAATTGGATGAAGAAGTTGAAAAACGCTTAATTAATGATTTTAATGATTACCATGCTGGTAAATTCACGGCACCTAATGACATGTTTACGGAAGCTATGAAGTTACATACTATGGTGCTTGATGTTGATCAACGAAATCATGACGGTATCAGACCATTATTACCAGTTATTAATCGTATTAAACGCTTACGTAATCTTGATGACTTACGCTTACAACTTAGTGACTGGATTAAATCGGCATTGCCATTACCATTTATTGTTGATATCGAACCTGACTGGAAAAATACGGCTAAGAACGCAGTGTTTATGTACGCACCTAGCTTAATTTTACCTGATAAAACTTATTATGCTAAAGCAGATAGTGCTAAGTTATTACAAAGCTGGGCTACAATGTCTAAACAATTATTAATGCATGCTGGCTATTTGGAAAATGTTGCTCAAAAAATGGTTGATCAAGCTCTTGCTTTCGATAAAGCATTAGTACCATACGTAATGACTTCAGAAGAATTAGCTGATATGACGAAGCAATATAATGCTAAAACTTTAAGTGAAGTAAGTGCTTATAGTAATGCGTTTGATTTAAGTAAAATGATTTGTGAATTAGTTGATGATGAACCTGATAAAGTAATTATTACGCAACCAAATTATTTTGCTGCTTTAGATAAACTAGTTAATGCTGATACTTTTACAAATTTAAAGAGTTGGCTCTTAATTAAAACGGTTAATACTTATGCACCATATTTAAGTGAAACTATTCGTAAAACGGCTGATATGTTTCACCGGACGGTTTCAGGTATCAAAGCTTCATTGACGCTTGATCGTTTCGCTTATACTGTTCTAGATGATGAATTTAAGTACGTTATTGGCGATTTTTATGGTCGCAAGTACTTTGGTGAAAAAGCAAAAGCCAATGCTACTGCCATGATTCAAGAAATGATTGGCGTTTACAAAAAGCGACTTGAAAATAATACGTGGTTAGGTGCACAGACTCGTGCTAAAGCAATTTTAAAACTTAATAAAATTGCCATTAAAGTTGGTTTTCCTGAAAAAATTAAACCAGTTTATCAAAAATTACATGTTACTACTAAGCGAGATGGTGGTACGTTATTAAGCAACTATATTGCTATTAAGCAAGTGATGTTAGCTGATAATTTTGAACAATTTCATAAAGCAGTTGATCGCAGTGAATGGGACATGCCACCGCAATTAGTTAATGCTTGCTATGATCCATCACGCAATGATATTACTTTTCCAGCTGCTATTTTGGAAAAACCGTTTTATGATCTTTCCCAATCGCATAGTCAAAACTTCGGTGGGATTGGTTGTGTAATGGGGCATGAAATTTCACATGCTTTTGACAATAATGGTTCTCATTTTGATGAATATGGCAATATGGTTAACTGGTGGACAGATGAAGATGCTGCTTACTTCAAGAAGCTAACGCAAAAAATGATTGATGAATTTGATGGTATTCCGTTTGCAGGTAGTAAAGTTGATGGTAAATTAGTGGTTTCTGAAAATATTGCTGATAATGGTGGAATGAGTTGTTCATTAGAAGCCTTGAAGCAATACGATGATATCGATTTGAAGGCATTCTTTATCAACTGGGCTACTATTTGGCGGATGAAAGCAAGTACGCAATATAAATTAATGTTACTAGCTACTGACGTTCATGCTCCTGAAGAATTACGGGGCAACGTGGTTCCACAAAACTTTACCGAATTTTATGATGCTTTTGGTATTCATGCTGGTGATGGTATGTGGCTTGATCCAACTAAGCGTGTTCAAATTTGGTAATAGTATTAAAAACCATGGTGTTTTTATAGCATCATGGTTTTTATTTATATTAATAACATGCTATACTAGCAAAGTAACATTTTTAAAATTCCCGAAAGGATCCACTTAACGTGGAGATGCCTTGTAACCGGAATATTTTGAAGGGGGAAATATAATGACAGAACGTCGTTTATTTACTTCAGAATCAGTTTCTGAAGGACATCCAGATAAAGTAGCTGATCAAATTAGTGATGCTATTTTAGATGCATTAATTGCTAAAGATCCTAATGCACGCGTAGCGGTGGAAACTACTGTTACTACGGGCTTAGTTCTTGTTGCTGGTGAAGTATCAACTACGGCATATGTTGATATTCAATCAGTTGTACGGCATACTATTAAAAAAATTGGTTATACCGATGGACGAATTGGCTTTGATGGGGCTAATTGCGCCGTATTAGTAGCGATTGATGAACAATCACCAGATATTGCTCAAGGTGTTAATGATTCACTTGAAGCACGCGATAAGGATGAAGATCCATTAGATAAAATCGGTGCTGGCGACCAAGGAATGATGTTTGGGTTTGCGATTGATGAAACACCTGAATACATGCCTTTAACAATTTCATTAGCGCATGCTTTAATGCGTAAAACAGCACAATTACGTAAGGATCATGTATTAACTTACTTGCGTCCCGATGCCAAAGCACAAGTAACAGTTGAATATGATGAAAATAATAAGCCATATCGTGTTGATACAGTCGTTATTAGTACACAACATGACGAAGATACGCCATTAGCAACAATTCGTCAGGATATGATTGAAAAAGTTATTAAAGAAGTAATTCCTGCTAACTTACTTGATGAAAAGACTAAGTATTATGTTAACCCAACTGGACGTTTTGTTTTAGGTGGACCAAGTGCTGATACTGGTTTAACCGGTCGAAAGATTATCGTTGATACTTATGGTGGCTATGCTCGACATGGCGGCGGTGCTTTTTCTGGTAAGGATCCGACTAAAGTTGACCGTTCAGCTGCTTATGCAGCACGTTATATTGCTAAAAATATCGTTGCTGCTGGTTTAGCAAGCTGCTGTGAAGTACAATTAGCGTATGCCATTGGGGTAGCACACCCAGTTTCAATTGCTGTTAATACTTTCGGCACTAATAAAATTGATGAAGATAAAATTGTTACTGCTATTCGTGAAAACTTTGATTTGCGACCAGCTGGTATCATTGAAATGTTAAACTTACGACGCCCAATTTATGAACAAACAGCTGCGTATGGTCATTTTGGTCGTACCGATGTTGACTTACCATGGGAACATCTTGATAAAGTTGACGCTTTGAAACAATATTTAACTAAATAAATATGTCTTTAAAAAATCCTGCATTTAATGCAGGATTTTTTGTTAATCAAAACATATACTTAATATTTATTTACCATTTTAAAAAGATGGGTGTAATATAGATGCTGTTATTAAGCAAGCTAAAGTAAATAAAATACTATATGTTGTGTTTATATTATTGAATAATGCTACATATAGTATTATGATAGATATGTAATTTTTGAGGAGGCATTATTATTCATGCGCGATTACATAAAATTTTTAGCTCATCAATTGAAAGGATGGCCTAAACAAAATTACTATCTTTTTTTCTTTAGCTTAGGTTGTCAGGTAATGACATTAGTTACTAATCCTATTACTTGGATTAGTGTGGTTACGTTTATTGGTACTACTTTAGGGGTATTGTGCATTTTAGCAATTAATGCTGCTAAATCAGTTAATGGCTTGTTAGGAATTTTATCTGCACTTTGTTTTATTATTACTGGTTGGGCAGCTAAGAATTACCTAAGTATCTTTACACAAATATCTTATGTATTAGCATTAGATGTTCCTGTACTAATCAGTAAGAATTGGAACGTTAATATGGTTTCAAAGATTCGTAAATTTAAACCTAAGAATTGGTTAGTTGCGATTGGATTAACGATTATTACATATCTCGTTTCTGGTTACGCGATTGGTCATTTAACTAATGATCCTCGTCCGTGGGTTGATGCTATTAGTTTCGCCATTGGGCTCAGTGGTTCTGTTATTTGTTTCTTACGTTATTCTGATCAATATGTTTGGTGGTTTGCTAATGATTTTGCCGGTATGGTGTTATGGTTCGTTTCATTTCATCAAGGAAGCGCTACTTTAGCAATGTTTGTTAATTCCGCCATTTACTTATTAAATGATTTTATTGGTTTTACTGTTAGCCCGTGGTTTAATAAAAAAGAACACGATCGCTTAGTGCAAGAAGAACAAAATTATGAAAAGAAATACCATGAAAGTATGGATTAGGATTAGGAAGCCGGCTTTTTTGTTATAAAAATGGCTGCCGCATTGTATTAATTGAGTAT
>JAHLFS010000049.1 GCA_018883675.1 Candidatus Paralactobacillus gallistercoris
AATAAAAAAGCACTTCTTTTGAAGTGCTTTTTTATTTAACAAATTATTCCCATTCAATAGTTGCTGGTGGTTTAGAAGTAATATCATAAACTACCCGATTAACATGTGGTGTTTCATTAACAATACGAGCTGATACTTTTTGCAATACATCCCATGGAATACGTGCAAAGTTTGCTGTCATACCATCAATTGAGGTTACCGCACGAATACCAACTGTATAATCATATGTACGGCCATCACCCATAACACCAACACTACGAATGCCCGGTAATACTGTAAAGTATTGCCAAATATCGCGATCCAAACCAGCTTTTTTAATTTCTTCACGTAAGATAGCATCAGTTTCACGAACAATTGCCAATTTTTCTGGTGTTACTTCACCAATAACACGAATACCCAAACCAGGACCTGGGAATGGTTGCCGCCATACTAATGATTCAGGCATACCAAGTTTTTCACCTAGGGCACGTACTTCATCTTTAAATAAAGTCCGTAATGGTTCAATTAACTTGAAATGAATATCTTTTGGCAAGCCACCAACATTATGATGTGATTTAATTGTTTCAGCAGTATTAGTACCACTTTCAATAACATCAGTATATAGGGTGCCTTGTGCTAAGAAATCAATTTCACCAGCTAACTTAGCAGCTTCATCATTAAAGACTTGGATAAATTCATTACCAATAATTTTACGCTTCTTTTCTGGATCACTTACACCCTTTAATTTACTTAAGAAGCGTTCTTGAGCATCAACTTTGATAATATTTAATCCAAATTTACCAGACAAGCTATCCATTACTTGTTTAGCTTCATCCTTACGCAATAAACCATGATCAACAAAAATACATGTTAATTGGTCACCAATTGCCTTATGAAGCAAAACACCAACAACGCTAGAATCAACACCACCTGATAAGGCTAGTAATACTTTTTTATCACCAACTGTTGCTCGGATTTTACGCACTTGCATGTCAATAAAATCATCCATTGTCCAGTTAGCTTCTGCATTACATACATCGAAAACAAAATGATGTAATATTTCATGGCCATAAACTGTGTTTTGTACTTCTGCATGGAATTGAATACCATACATCTTTCGTTCATCATTAGCCATTGCCGCAACTGGACAGTTAGCACTCGTTGCAATAATATGAAAGCCTTCAGGTACCTTAGTTACTAAATCACCATGGCTCATCCACACAACTTGTTTATCTGGTAAGTCTTTAAACAAAACATTATCAGTATCCTTAACAGTAATTTCAGCACGGCCGTATTCACGATTATCAGCGCCAACAACTTCGCCGCCCTTTAGCTTATAAACCATTAATTGTAAGCCGTAGCAAACACCTAAAATTGGGATACCTAAATCAAAAATAGCTGGATCAATAGTAAACGCACCTTCATCATAAACACTCATCGGTCCGCCTGATAAGATAATACCTTTAGGCGCAATTTGCTTTACTTCTTCGGCCGTAATGGTATTAGGTTTTAATTCAGAAAAAACGCCGAACTCACGAATCCGCCGTGCGATCAATTGAGTGTATTGGCTACCATAATCCAAAACAATGATCTTATCAAAATCTTGTGTTGATTCTGTCACTATCCTACGCTTCCTTTCATTATATTTAAATTTAATTATTAGAAACTAGTTTAATAGGTTTCAACCAATTAAGCAAGAGTTAATTACACAATAAATATAACAAATTAATTACACTAAAACTTCCGTAAATAAACTTTATCAATCACATGATTGGTTGTTTTATGCAAAATCAAAGTAGCCCGGTTTTTAGTAGGCAAAATATACTCATACAAGTTAACTAAATCAATATTATGCCAAACTTTACGTGCGCGTTGAAAAGCCTCTTCACGAGGAATTTGCGTGTATGGATAATAATAATCATTAGTATTATGAAATGCACTATCTAGCAGAATACCAAAACGATTTAAAAACCACTCTTCAATCAGTTTAGCATCAGCATCAACGTAAATAGAAAAATCAAAATAATCACTAACGTACACTTGTTGATGAGCTGGTAATTGTAAAGTATTAATGCCTTCAACAATCAAAATATCTGGTCGATCAATTTCATCATATTCATCAGGAACAATATCATACAACTGATGTGAATAACGCGGCGCCAAAACATGAGCTTTGGTTTCTTTAATATCATTTAAAAAGCTAATCAGTTTTTCCATGTCATAACTTTCAGGAAAACCTTTGCGATTTAATAAGTGTCGTTTAGTTAATTCCGCATTGGGGTACAAAAAACCATCAGTAGTAATTTGCTGAACTTTACGTGTTGGAAAAGCACGCTGTAATAATAATGTTAACAAACGCGCGATCGTACTTTTACCAACAGCAACAGAACCAGCAATGCCGATAATAAATGGTGCATGCGCTAGCGTTCGATTATTAGCAAATTGGGCAATCGTTGTTAATTTTTGTTGGTATTGTTGGTAATAAATATTTATTAAATTGCACAATGGTAAATAAATTTTGCGTACATCTTCCAAAGAAACCGGATCGTCAAGGGAACGTCGTTGCAGTAACTCGGCATTAGTAACCGTATTTACCATACTATTATTTAATTGTGACCACTGTTGGCGATCAAAGGATGCATAATTACGTAATTCCATTAATTATTTCTCCTGTTAGTCAAGTTGATATAAATGTCGCGGAACACGTTGTAATAATGGTGACAATTCCCCACTAGCTACAATTGTTAAACGATGCATCGCCCGCGTTGCAATTGTATAAACAAGTTCTTGTTCAGCTTCATCGTGATAATTTTGCTTAGATGCGTCCCACATGATGACTGCATCAAATTCTAAACCCTTAGCTAGGTAAGCTGGCATTACTAAATCACCGGTTGCTAACCGTTGATTGCCTGATTTAATCAAAGTAATTGGCACATGATGTGCTTTCAGCATTTGCGTTAATTGCTGTGCTTGGGACAATGTCTTAGCAATAATTACCGTAGTATCACCATCGGTACGATTTTTCTGTAATTGTTTTTGCACATATGGTAATAAAGCTGTAGTATCAGGTGCTATATGAATATTAGGCAAATCCCCTTGCCGGCTAAAAGCTTCAATCATCTGACCGTGCGTTAGAATTGCTTTAGTAAATTCGGTAATTTGTTGCGTTGAACGATATGAACGCGTTAATTGCACCACTTTTGTTGTTGCCGGATCAAATAATTGCTTAACTTCATCCAATAATGTCGGTGCATTAGTTTCAGTAAAAATAGCTTGATTCAAATCGCCCAATAAAGTGAAACGTGCTTTGGGAAAAACAAATTGTAAATAAGCAATTTGATATGGCGTATAATCTTGGACTTCATCAACAAAAACAAAACGCATTTCCCGATGACCATGACTACCAGTTATTAAATCATATAAGTGTAAATACGGCGTAATATCATCCATCATTAACTGATGATTACGTAATTGATTAATAGTTTGTTGAACACCAGCTTGCCAAGTAGCTTCATCTAAGGCAAATTGACTTAGATTAATATACTTAGACGCGTTTTTTAGAAAATGGACATATTGGGCATTAATACTCAAAAATTGATTATGAATAATGGCTCGTTGTAATGGTGCAAAAGCTTGGGCAATTACTTGCCGAGCATAAAATTTATATTCATCATCAGCTGATTTAAATTCTTGATCAACACGTGTCCGCATCTTTTGCATTTGTTCTTCACTTAATGATTCTACGGCTTCATTAACCCAATCGGCTTTCAAAGCGCGTTGCATGTGATGCTTAACCGCATTTAATAAAGCATCCTTGGTTGCTTCAAGACGATTAATCAACTTATAGTTGGCATTAAAACCATAATAAATGGCAGCAATTTGTTCTTTGGTAAACAGTACCGTACCACGAAATTTAAGCGAACGAAAACGCATGCCACCTTGATTTAAGTGTTGTGCATATTTTTGCGTTGCTTTAAAAAAGGCCAAATCTGTTTTTAAATGACTAATTCGTGTTTCTGCACTAGTTAATGATTGCTCAAATTTATCGAATAAGTTTTGAACGTGAAAACGAGGTACACGCCGTGCAACATACTGGTGATAAGTAAATTGCACCATGTTTTGTTCACCTAATTCTGGCAAAACATTTTTAATATAATCATTGAATAATTGATTAGGTGAAAACATAATCACTTGGCTTGATGTCAAATTACCACGATAACGATAAAGTAAATAAGCCACTCGTTGTAAAATGGCTGACGTTTTACCTGAACCAGCTGCACCTTGAACAAATAACAAATCATCTTTAGTATCACGAATAATTTGATCTTGTTCTTTTTGAATTGTAGTAACGATGCTTTTCATTTGGGTACTAGATTTTTCATTTAGTACCTCAAGCAACATTTGATCACCAATCGTTTCATTAGTATCAAACATCGCCGTGATTTTACCATGATTAATTAAAAACTGCCGCTTTAATGTGACATCAACTACTTGCTCACCATCGGGTGTTTGATAAGTAACTTTACCCAACCCGCCATCATAATAAATTGATGAAATTGGTGCTCGCCAGTCATAAATCAAAAAATTATTATCTTGATCAGTTAATGAACCTAACCCGATATAAATAGTTTCTGGTTCTTCACCTTTTTCCTGAAAATCAATGCGGGCAAAAAACGGATGTTGATATAACCGTTTTAGTTCATTCAACTGGTGAACCGACTGTCGCCAAGCATTATTACGTTCATCAAGTAATTGTTGCTGTTGCTCAATTGAAGCGGCTGTTTCAAAGGCTTCATCATCGCCACTAAAGTTTAACCGCACATCGTCAAAGAAATTACGGTCTAAGGCCTTTCCTTCGGCAGCTGTGCGGTCAACTTTTTTTTGTATTTTAATAATGGCATTTTTGATATATTCTTCAATATAATCCAAGTGCTTTTGTTCTTGTTTTTGAGCGTCTGTCAACGTGGTGCCTCCTAGTGAAAGCTTAAAATTTGATTATTAATTTTACTCTTTTTTACCACGTCTTTCAAACTTTTAGATATGCAGACCCCATAAAAAACCTAAGCCGGCTAAACATAAACCAAAGCCATATGTAAAAATAAAATAAGTCCAAAAATTCTTCCAGTCTTTATTAATCCATAAAGTAGCTAGTTCATTATTTAATGTTGAAAAGGTAGTAAAACCACCCAACACGCCCGTACACAGTAATAAACTCCCCCACTTAACAATGGCTAAACCAGTTAACAATCCCAAAATAAAACTACCAACCAGATTAATTAGTAACGTTGCCAGCGGAAAATTACCACTAAATAAGCGATTGACTAATTTAGAAACAATATAACGTCCCCAAGCACCTAAGGCCGCACCACAACCAACTAATATAAAATTACTAAGCATTATTTATCAGCCTCCATTTGTTGATGATGCGCTAATTGCCACTCAGCAAACTTAAAAGCAATTAATGTTACAACTAAACCACCGAGCATACTTAACAAAACATAAGCGCCAAATTCCCAGTATGCATTACGATACAATAATTTAATACTATCAACACAAAATGACGAAAAAGTAGTATAAGCGCCACAAAAACCAGTGCCCCAACCAGTTGCCCAAACAGCAGGCATATTAGTCCGTTCAACTAAATAATGCGTAATATAAGCTAGTAAAAAAGCACCAGTTAAATTAGCTGCTAAAGTGCCCCACGGAAAACCCAAGGCAGTTGCTGGTAATAATAAACCCACTAAATAACGGGCAATACCTCCTAAGGCTGCACAAAAACCAATAATTAAATAATCCATTAATTAATAGCCTCCTAGTTAAATATTCTTGTCAATAATATTAATAGGTGTAGTAAAGATTACGCCATCTGTAAATAATGGTTTTGCTTCTTTAACAATTTGGTCAATTTCAGCAGCGGGTACAATAGCTTCAATAATCACGGGAACTTTTTCATCCATATGAACAAATTCATCTATGTCAGCAAACTTTTGTAAAGTGTTTTCACCATAGCCAGCTAGACCCTTAGTAACAGTGGCCCAAGTAACATGATGATTTTGTAATACTTTAAGAACTTTTTCATAATTCTTTTCAATCATCCACCGTTCTTCGGGGTGAATAAAACATTTCATATTAACAAATTGATTATCCATTTTTGCTCCTCCATTTATTGCTGGAATAATATCTACTTGCCCTTTCTTTTCAGGAATTAATTGTTTAATTTGTGGTGTAAGGTTAGCTAATTGTTCATCATTAAGTACGGTTTCAATGATTAATGGCAAATCATTAAAAGCCGGATCTTCAATAACATCCACGTGCCGTTCATCACCACCGTCAAGAACAGCAATACCGCGCCGAATAATAACATGACTAATTTTATTGGTCCAAAGTAAATGCGTAACCTGATTAGCAATATCTGGATCATTAGTAACAACATGTAGTAATTGCGCCATTAAACTCACTCCTTATAACTAAAACTTACAAGGTATAGAATAATTATTTTTTAATGTAATTGCAAACGGTTACGTTATTGTTAATATGCTAAAATACTTTATTATGTATAATATAATGTGAAAGAAATTTCTATGAAATGGGGAATAAAACTGTGTCAAATGGTGATATAGTCGCCAATATATGTATTATTGTAATTACATTCATTATTGCGTCTTTTTTTGTACTTGCTGAATTCGCATTAGTACAGACACGTGATAGTGAATTAGATGAAAAAATTAAAAATCACGATGGTAATATTAAAAAACTAAAACGTGGCCAAGAAATGGTGCGTAACTTAAACGAATACTTATCCACAACGCAAGTCGGTACTAGTTTAACCGGAATTATTTTAGGTTGGGTTGGCGAGTCAACCATGGAAACTGTTTTCGTTAGATTATTAGGAATTACTCATTTAGCGCATGGAGCTACCCTTCATTTCTTAGGTGCTATCTTGGGCGTAATTTTATTAACCTATTTAGAAGTGGTTTTAACCGAAATTGTTCCTAAAAATATTAGCATTGATATGCCGTTAAAGATGCTAATGGTAGTAGTAACACCATTACATTATTTCCATATTATTTTTTATCCTTTTGTATGGTTACTTAATACTTCAGCAACGGCGATTGTTAAAATGTTAGGTTTACAACCTGCTGAAAATAGTAATCAAGTTCTCAGTCAAGCGGAAATTTTGCACCTATCACGCAATGCCGTTAATGGGGGCGCACTAGACAAAAACGACTTACTTTACATGCAACGTGCCTTTGATCTTAATGATAAAGATGCTCACGATATTATGGTCGACCGCACTAGTCTTGAAGTAGTAAATATTACTGATACCGTTAAAACGGTTATCAATAAATACCTCCAAGATGGTTATAGTCGTTTTCCAGTCGTTGCCAATAATGATAAGGATAAAATCTTAGGCTATGTTTATATCTATGATGTTGTTAAACAAGCTCAAGTAGGTGACACCATTCGGGTCAGCAAATTATTACGTGCAATTATTACCGTACCTGAAGCTACTCCTATTCAAAAATTACTATCACAAATGATTCGGAAACAAACACCAATCGCTGTAGTAGTTGATGAATATGGTGGTACCAGTGGTATTGTTACTGACAAGGATATTTATGAAGAATTGTTTGGAACAGTTAAAGATGAAATTGATGACGTTTCTGACGAATACATCATTGCTGATGAAAATCATAAGGGCCTTTATCATGTTAGTGGTAAAACCACTTTATATGATTTTGAACGGTTTTTCCATACAAAAATTCCGGGATTTGATAATTCAGAAATCATTACTGTTGCTGGTTATATTCTTGAAAATTATCCTACCATCAAACTCGGTGATGTTATTTATTTAGATAAGTTTAAATTTAAAGTAACTGCATTTAGTCGCGGCTACGTTGATTGGTTTGATGTAACGCGAGCAGTCAAACCAACATTAGTTAAACAAACTTCCACAGCCATTAAAAATACGCAAACTGATAAATAAAAAAAGCCATTGTTACTAAATTTAGTAACAATGGCTTTTTTTATTTACTACGAACCCAACGATTTTGCTTTTCAAGTGTCATTGCATTGCTTGGCAACAATAAGAAGATTACATCAATTATCGTAAAAAGTTGTTTAATAAATGCCAAAACATTAAATATCGTTAAGAATGTACTGTAATTATTAATGGTTATAAAAGACTGTAACGAAAGCGCAATGCCTTGTAAAACTAATGGCATTAAAATAAAGATAATAATGCTAATATTTTTTAAACCAATATCGCGATAACGCCGAATACTTAAAGTTAACATTGGTAAAATTAGTAAAATAACGATTAATGTACCAACAAAACTTAAAATCTTAACACTAGGTGCATCATTACCAGCACTATAACTCATCATATGTGCTTTAGTTGCAATTAATTTAGCTAACAAAAGCAAGATTGTTTGTAATAAAAAGCCCCACCAATATCCTGAACGCGTAGTATTTCCTTTAAAATCAACATATCCTTTAAAGAAATCTAACCACGCTTGAAATAACTTAGTACGACCATGTTCATGGACTTTATGCATGTAAAGCCTCCTTTTGAACGCGAATTTGTTCAGCTACCATGTCTTTGGTTGCTGGCATATTAGTTTGCAAACGTAAGTAATCATAAAAGGCAATTATTGTTAAATTTTGATATGGTAATACCCATAGTAAGCCAATTCCTAATGAAAGCAAACTTAATAAAAGCCAACCAACAAAACTTAGTAATAATACGCAATATTCCCACTTATGACCATTCATTAATACTTCACTTTCATGTAAACATTGCAAAGCACTAACATGCTCACCAGCAGTAACGTGATCTTTATAAATAAATAATGCTTGTGAGTAACTAATGGCTTTAATAACCCCCGGAATAATAAACAATAATCCCCACAACAATGTCATAATTGTTGTTACGCCAATTACTGCCCATGTGCCATCAAAGTATGGTTGCTTAAAAATTTGAAAACTTGCTTTAATCGGATGTTTACGAGAATGAAACTTACCAGTTCTTTCATTTTCAAAATGATGATACCAATCAAGAAAATAAAATTTAATTCCTGTCATTATCCAAATTAAAACTAATAAAGCAACCATAAAGACAATATTAGTAGTAATGGGAATTAATGGTTCAGTATACATCAATAGTGGTGTTGAAGTAACTGATTTTAATAACATGGGTAATGCATAAATCAAGAATGGCACTAGCATTAATAATGCACATTTACCCCAATTTCCTTTTAAAATTTGTTTAGCCGTTATTTTAAATTGTTTTCGGCGTTCTTGCATAACCTGCCTCCTATAAAAAACAGTTCGTAATATTAATAGTAACTTATCTTAACGACTTGAGCAAAGTGCTTGAAATTAACTAAACTTAAAAAACACGATGAAAGACAAATAATAAGAAATAACTATATAAGGCAATTGACCATGGTTTCAAAAGTAAAATAATAATACAATAACGCTTAAAATCCATTTTACTTAATCCCGAAACCAAGCACGCCACATCATCCGGCATAAAAGGCACAATTAAGGTAATTATCAGTAATTTTTCCATATTATGCGATTGTTCGGTAGCAATTCGTTCATATTTAGCATACGCTTGTGGTGAAAAAATATATGGTAACAAGCCATTACCTAACTTCCGCACCAGTTGAAAACCAATCATTTCACCAATAACGCCACCAATATAACTATAAATAATACCTGGAATATTACCGAATAATAAGGCACCAACCAAAACTGATAAACCACCAGGTAAAATTGGTACAATAACTTGAACTAATTGAAAAATGATGAAACCAATTGGTGCCCATGGTCCCATTTTTTGTAAAAAATGCTGTACTAATAATGCGGAACGATGACTACCTAAATTATGTAAATGCCATAAACCATAAATTAACACCGCCAACCCCACTAACGGTACAATTGTTAAAACTGTCCGTGTAATGCGTTGTTTTTTCAAAAAAAAGCCTCCTTACAACGTATATTTCGCAGCTGGCATCATTTGATAAATCGCTACTTCATAAGGTTGTAATAATAAATTCTTTTCATAAGCCACCATAAATTCAGAATGAAAAACATAATTTCCTAACACTAATCTTTTAAGATCATGATTAAATTGTTCTGGAAATGAAAATTCAGCCGTTTTATGTGACAAATTAGCAACAACGATAAAACATTCTGCTGCATTCCAACGATAATATGCATATACACTTGGTTCATTGGTATCAATCAATCGAAAAGCACCATTAATTAATACGGGATGCTGTTTACGTAAGTGAATTAATGTTCGGTAAAAATTGAAAATCGAACTTTCATCATTTAATTGGTCAGTTACATTAATCGCTGCCGCATTAGTATTAATGTTAATCCACGGCTGCCCCTGCGTAAAGCCTGCTTTGGAAGTATGATTCCATTGCATTGGTGTGCGGGCGTTATCGCGACTATAACGATCAATATAAGCCAAGGCTTCATTAGGTTGCATACCAGCAGCGATTTTTTGATGATAAATAGCAATCGTTTCAGCATCACGAAACTCATTAATATTATTAAAATGCGCATTGGTCATCCCTAATTCTTGTCCTTGGTAAATGAATGGCGTACCACGCATTAAAAAATAACAAGCTGCTAAACACTTCGCTGATTCAAGCCAGTAATGGCGATCACTACCGTAAATAGACACGCTGCGCGGTAAATCGTGATTTTCGGTAAATAAAGCATTCCAACCATATTTCACAAAAGTATTTTGCCAACGGACTAAAATCTGTTTTAAAGCCGGAATTGATAACTGGCTACGTTGGGTATCTTGCCATAAAGCCGTATGTTCAAATTGAAACATTAAATCAAAATAGCCATGATTACCAAACCACTTTTGCGCATGAGCAGGTGCTAAATTCATTGCTCCACCAATAACCGCGACGTTTAATTTGTGAAAAGTTGCGGTTAATTCATCTAAAAATACCTCGATACCATCAACATCACGATAAGCGTCATCCATGTTATCGACGTTCGCAAAAGTTTGTAATTTTTTAATGTAAATAGCACAAGCCAGATGAAAACCATCAACACCCTTATTAGTCCAAAACGTAATTATTTTTTTAATTTCATTTCTAACCTGGGGATTTTCCCAGTTTAAATCGGGTTGATGTTTAGTATAAAGATGTAAATAATACTCATCAGTAGCGGCATTATATTCCCAAGCCGAACCGCCTAAAATCGATTGCCAGTTATTAGGTACACCATTTTTAGCATCACGCCAAATATAGTAATCATGATAGGGATTATTACGCGATGAACGCGCTTGTTGAAACCATTGATGTTGATCAGAAGTATGGTTAATTACTAAGTCCATTACTAAATGCATTTGCTTTTTATGCAGTTCCGCTAATAGTAATTCAAAGTCGACCATCGTACCATAACTATCAGCAATGGCCGTAAAATCGCTAACATCATAACCATTGTCAATATTAGGCGATGGATAAATTGGCGCTAAACAAATAAAACCGATCCCTAAGTGTTGCAAATATGGTAATTTAGCGATAATGCCGGGTAAGTCACCTAAACCATCATTATTCGTATCTTTAAAACTACGCGGATAGATTTGATAGCCAATTTCTTTTTGCCACCATTGCAATGTCATAAAATACTCCTTAATTTAATAAATTAACGGCTTTACTACCCAAAAACTTACGTAAAACTTGGTAATATTTATGCGGATTAGTGCGGAATGTTTGTACATGCTGCGCTGTGCCGTTTAAATAAAGCATCTTAGGCACATTAGCTTCAGCATATAAAATAGGTGCTTCAGTAACCGGCACCGTCTGATCATGTTTACCTTGAATAATTAATAATGGACGAGTATTATGCTGGACTTGCCGATCAATGTTAGCTTCATTATATGAATAACCCGCTAACAATTTCATAAATGCACTAGCAACATACATAAATGGAAATGGCGGAACATGATAATAATGACGCAAACGAAATTCACCTTCCCGTTTCATAGAACCATAACCACTATCAGCAATGATTGCCTTAACATTAGTTGGCACTGACTCACCGCTAGCTGCTAAAACCGTACCTGCCCCCATACTAATTCCCATTAATACAATAGGAACATTACCTAGTTGCTGATTGACTTGATTAATCCAACTGATACAATCTTGGCGATCCAACCATCCATAACCAATGTGAATACCATCACTGGCCGCATGCGCCCGCGCATCCGGCATTAACAAGCTAAAGCCCATATCATAGAACATTTGGGCATATGGTACCATTTGTTCACGTGAATGCTGTAAGCCATGGAATAAAATGGCTACTTTTTGCGGTGCATGGGGATTAGCAATATAAGTCGCCTTTAATTGTAAGCCATCATTACTAGTAACCGTCCATTCTACCTTGGGCATTTGCACATACCAACGATTTTCAGCCGCCGTATTTTCATTTAATGAATAATAGCGCCCCTTCTTCTTTAATGTGTTAACAACCCCGGCATGATAAACAACATAACCGCCAGCAATTGTTAAACCACCTACTGTTGTTAATGCTTTTAGTAATTTATGTTTCATCATACAATACTCCTTTTTCATTCTTATAAAAACAACTCGGAGTGCTTAACACAACGAGTTGTTTCATACACTAATTTAATTATGTTGATGTTGACGAAAATGGTCAATTAATAACAGTACAATACCTCCAATAGCGGTGATTACCAGCAAGCAAATATTTTTATTAAGTGCTTGAGTACATAAATTAGCAATTAACGGACGCGCAAAGGGTAAATTAGCATACGTTACTTTTTCAATAATACTCCATATTACAATCGCTAAAATGAACGTTGCGGTTAATAAACTAATTCCTAAATAATGTAACCAACGCTGTTCTTGTTGTTGCTGTAAAAGTAATAACATTAAAAATAATAAAAAGAATAAAATACTACCAATCATAATCATGCGCGTTGTCAAGCGTAAATTACTAAAATTAATTACTTGTTCTTGAACAGCCGAAGTATTTAATTGTTCCGATATAATCTTAGCAACATAAGCTTGCGCTTGCTGCCAAATTAATGGCAAATTCTTATTATTAAAATTAATGATATTTGACTGATTTAATTTTTGCAGACGATTCAAAAAAATATCCAAAATCTGTTGGGCGTTAAAAATCTCTGGATAACCATTATATAAACGGTGCACTGTTGTTTTAATAATCGGCTTAACATCACTTGGTTGCAATGTATGTGCTGGCAATGTGATTGGCAAATGATGTTTTTGTTGTACTTGGTCAATTTGATGATTAATTTGCTTAGTAATATAATCAACATTTCGTGGTTGCGTCAAAACATTACTAGTAAAGTTAGCTGAAAAAACAGTGCTATTTAAACCAACACTACTAAGAATTATTACTAATAATACTGTTAAAAATAATGTCAAAAGCCAGGCTAACCCATGCTTATTTTTTGATCTTGACATTCAATTTACTTCCTTTTAATGTCTTAATAACCAATCAGCCACATCAGCCGGTGAAGTAGCAATAACACGAGCACCAGCATCCTTTAATTCACGTGCAGTGCCAAAACCATAAGTTACTCCCATAGCATCAATATGATTATCGCGAGCACCGGCCACATCATCACGCCGATCACCTACCATCATGACGTCAGCCAAGTGGTTTTGCAAATGCATTTCATCAA
>JAHLFS010000050.1 GCA_018883675.1 Candidatus Paralactobacillus gallistercoris
ATATAAATGTTATTAATTTAAATAACGTATTATATGTATAATCAATTACTACGGCGTACAGTATTTATGATTAATAAAATGAAGAAAGCGTTTATTTATATTAGAAAAAATTAATGATATTCATTTGACAAAATTAATAATTTTTCCCTATACTTGCATTAAATCTCAAATCCGAGGAGGATACTTAATTTGAAAATTCTAGCAGTTAATTCTGGTAGTTCCTCATTAAAATGGAAATTATTCAATATGCCTAGTGAAGAAGTGATTGCTGACGGGATGTTTGACCGAATTGGTATTAACGGCACAACATCAACGGTCAACTACCATGATCACCAGCAAACGCAACCAAGTAATGCTAAGAACCACAGCGACGCGGTTGATGATTTACTCAAACAATTAATTAACTTACACATCATTAATGACTATAACGATATTGCCGGCGTGGGTCATCGGATCGTCGCTGGTGGCGAATTTTTCAAAGATTCCGCCATTATTGACCAAGCTAACTTAAATAAAATTGATGAATTAGCCGAATATGCCCCATTACATAATCCCCCCGAAGCAAACGGTATCCGGGCGTTCATGCATGAATTACCTCATGCACTTGAAGTCGGTGTGTTCGATACGTCATTCCACACTACTTTACCGAAGGAAAATTATCTTTACAGTTTGCCTTATGAATATTATGAAAATTATGGTGCTCGTAAGTACGGCGCTCATGGTACTAGCCATAATTACATTTCATCCCGGGCGGCGGAAATCTTACATAAGCCATTAAAAGAGCTTAAAATGATTACATTACATTTAGGTAATGGTGCTTCATTAGACGCTATTAAAGATGGTAAGTCATATGATACTTCCATGGGCTTTACCCCACTAGTAGGAGTTACGATGGGCACACGTAGCGGCGATGTCGATACTTCATTAGTGCTTTACTTAATGGAAAAAATGAACTTGTCAACGCAAGAAATGCTAACGATTTTGAACCATCAATCTGGTGTTTTAGGAATTTCTGGTATTTCATCAGATATGCGCGATATTTTAGCCAAAGCTCCTACTGATGAACGGGCCCAATTAGCATTAGATATTTATGTGAACCGGATTGTCCGTTACGTTGGTGCTTATACAGCCGAAATGGGCAGCGTGGATACTCTCGTCTTTGCAGGTGGTGTTGGTGAAAATAGTGCCCCAATTCGTAAAATGATTATTGATAAATTAGGTTTTATCAATGCTAAACTTGATGATGATAAAAATAATATTCATGGTCAAGAACAAATCATCAGCGCTGCTGATTCTGCAGTAACCATTATGGTGGTTCCAACCAATGAAGAATTAATGATTGCCCGGGAAGTCCAACGTTTAAGTAAATAATAATTGATAATTTAAAACGCGGTGAAAATTAACACCGCGTTTTTTATTTAACCAAAATCAATCTGGTCTAACGTGTGTTCACGTGCTTCCTGGTCCAAACCTAAATACGCTAAAGTCATTGCTTCACTAGAGTGATTTAACAACTTCATTACTAAGCCAATATTGTAATTAGTTTGGGTATAAACCCGGTAAGCCCCGGTTTTACGCATGGTATGTGTACCTAAGTATTCAAGATGTAATAATTCCCCAACTTTAGCCATCACTTTATAATATTGTTTTTCCGTAATATGCCGATCATAATGCCGCATTGATGGAAATAACCACGGTGAAATAATGTGCCGATCATGTAACCATTGTTGATAAGTTAGTAGTTCACTAACAACGGGTTTCAAATATAAAGTATTGGGCTTGCCTGTTTTACGATCATGAATATACGCATGAAAACGTACCTGGTCGTCAGTGGTAAACACATCATGGTAGTGCAAGGCTAACACATCACTAACACGTAACATTGTCGCTTTACCAACTTGAAAAATCGTATAATTACGGCGTCCAGCGCGAAACCATGATAACAATGTTTGTTGCACACGATGCAAGGTTTGATCATCTTTAATAGGCAGAACAATTTGTTGCATGCTATCCCTCCTCACTATTTTTATTATAAAAAATAGCCAGTAACCGTTGGGCTACTGGCTTATTTATTAGGCAATTTTATTAATCAATAAATTGTGCCGCTTGCGATAACTTATTACGTAAAATCGTCATCGCTTCAAAATTATTAGTAAAAATACCATCAACTTGCTTGCGGAACAGCATAATGGCAATATGTGGTTCATCTACCGTCCAAATGCGTTCAACTACGCCCGGCACATCTTGATAAAAATGCAGATGTAAACCGCTTAAATGTTCACGTTGTACTACTGCTAATGGATGCAATAACGGTGTTTTTTTCAAGAAACAATAATTACCATCTGGTGCAAGGGCTTCACAATTACGTAAGGTTTGCATATTAAATGATGAATAAATTACTGGATAACGTAAATGGTATTGACTAACTTTAGCTAACACAATTTTTTCAATATCAGGATAAGCAAATTTATCCGTCTTAAATTCTAAGTTCAAATGAACATCTTTGTTTTCAACTAATGTTAAAAACTCATCTAAAGTGGGAATTGGTTCACCATTGGCTAGTTTAAAACGCCGCAATTCGGCTAACGTAAAACGTTTAATATAGCCCTTACCATTCGTGGTACGACGAATATCTTCATCGTGCATAATGACAGGAACGTTATCCCGGGTTAAGTGTACGTCAAATTCAATGCCTTCAATATGATGGTCAAGCACATAACGAAACCCGGCCATTGAGTTTTCGGGAAATTTAGCTGGGTAACCACGATGGCCCCAGATCATTGTTTTTATCATGTTTAAGAACCTCTGCATTTTTGAAATGCTATTTTTATTTTTTATATTTTACCATTTTCTTAGCGACGTGTGGTTACTTTTAACACTTCTTAGTAATTTTCGTCAGCTAATTGATATTTAACCGTACTGCGGCCGTTTTGTGATATTACTTGTAACTGGTATGGTAACCGTTCTTCTAGTTCCGTAACATGACTAATAATGCCAATCATCCGGTTTTTACCTTCGATAGCTTGTAAGGTATCTAATGCCCGTGATAGCGCTTGCTGATCCAACGAACCAAACCCTTCATCAATAAATAATGCATCCATGGTAATACCACCGTTACGGCTTTGAATAACTTCACCTAATGATAACGCTAAGGCTAAGGCCACAATAAAACCTTCACCACCGGATAAAGTAGCGGTACTACGTGTTTTACCAACATCATCATCATAAACTTCCAATTCCAAGCCTGTATCAGCCGCATGCGTGCCGATCGCATTGGATAATTGCAAGCGATAACGTCCGTTGCTTAAATCCTTTAACTTGGCACTAGCAACTTGAACCACTGATTGAAAATACATACGTAAAACATAGTTTTCAAATTTAAGCCGTTGTTCGTTATTTCCTTTCAACACGGTTACTAAATCGTGCAACGCTTGTAGTTGTTGTAATTGTTGCTGTTGCTGCTTTAACTGTTTAGTTACGGTGTGATAAATAGCAGTATTTCGTTCCCATTGCTGCGTTAATTGTGCTTGTTGACTAATTAATGTTTGTTGTTGCGCTTCGCTAGTTTCAATATCAGTTTGTAATTGCGACAATGATAATAATTCGTGTGCGGCTAATTGCGCTTGTAATTGCGTAATCGTTTGTTCATTTTGCTGTACTTGATGTTGATAATTGTTAACCGTTTGGGTTAGTTCAGCAATCGCCGTTAATGAAGTCATTGCTTGTGATAGTTGCTGCCACGTTAGTTGTGGTTGTGTGGCTAGTGCCTGCGTTAATTGCGCATGTGTTTGTTCAGTTAGTTGCATAACCCGTGCTAGTTCGGCTTGAATAGTTTGTAAGTGGCCCTGATTAGTTTGTTGCTGGTCGTTAAGCTGGGTATATTGTTGATTTAAATGTTCATTTTGCTCATTAAAAGCAGCAATTTGGTGTTGCAAAGTGGTAATTTGCGCTTGAACAGCCGTTTGGTCAGTCAAATCAGTTGGCAACGCTTGTTGATGTACCTTCAATGCAGCGTGTGTTGCTGTTATTTGTGTATTAATCTGTTGCTGTTGGACTTCAAGGTCGCTTTGTTGGTCTTGCAAAGCAGTTAAAGCACTTTGCGTTTGTTGTAACTCAGTCGTTAATTGCGTTTGTTGTTCAGAAGCAGTTTGTAAAGCCGTTGCATCATTTTGTAACTGTTGCCGTGCCGTTTGTAATTGTTGCTGCCAAGTTGCTAATGGCATATCTGCTAAATGATATTTAGTTGATAAGGCTTGCCGTTGCGTTTGGTATTGTTGCTCATCAGTCGTAATTTGTGCTTGTAATTGTGTAACTAGTGCTTGGGCTTGTTGATAAGCATGATTAGCTTCATCACTAGCCTGCCGCGCTTGTCTAAATTCAGCAGCGGTAGCCGTTGTGCCTACTGGTTGGGCCGGATGCGGATGATGCAGCGCGCCACACACAGGGCATGGCTGACCTGGCGTTAATTGTTGCACTAGTTCACGAATTTGGCCGCGCAAGTAAGCTTGCTCAACTTGTTTAAAATGCTGTTGCTGCTGATCATTAGCAGTTTGCTTAGCACTAGCTGTTTGTTGTGCGTTAGCTAATTGTTGGCGCTGTTCAGTTAATGTGGTTGCCAACTTGGTTAGCGCTTGTAAAGCATCACTAAAACGTGCCAATTGTAACTGCTGATCTTTAAGTTGAGTTTGCCGTTGTGATAAATCTGCAAAGGCTTGTAATTGCTGTTGATAAGTCGTTATTTGCTGTTCAGTTGTTGTAATTTGCTGATTAAGCGTGGTTAATTGTTGTTGCACCGTTGCTAATTGTGCGGTTTCATCTTGTTGTTGCTGTTGCAGTGTCGTAATCTTAGCAAATAATGGCAACTTATCTTCTAAACGCGTTAATTGTTGCTGTTGGTGCTTAATCGTGGGTGCTTGCTGCTGTAACTGTTGTTGCTGGTGTTGCACCGTTGCTAATTGTTGCTGCAAGCTTGCCAGTTGTTGTTGACAATCATCACGTTGCTGCTGCAATTCATCACAGCGCTGTTGATTTGCTTGCCACTGGTTAAAGGTGGCGTGCTGGGTTTGCGCCCACTTTAAAATTGCCAAGCGTTGTTGCTGCTGCGCAATCGTTGTCGCTTGTTGTTGCAACTGCTGGCGTTGTTGTTGTGCTGTGGTTAGTTGTTGTTGTGCTGTGTGTAACTGTTGCTGTTGTGTTAACTGGGCCCGTTGCTGCTTCAATTTGGTCGTTAATTGCTGTTGTTGCTGTTGATATTGCGTAATTAGTTTATGTTGTGCCGCAATGTTAGCTTGTAACGCTGGTAACCACGTTGCTAACTCCAAATTATCTGGTTGGGCCGTTAACCACGCAACATCAGCTTGTTCGGCTTGTAACTGTGTTAAAGATTGTTGATATTCAGCTTGTAAATGTTTTAATTTTTCATTTAAATGTTCAAGCCAATCACTATAAATTTGCGTACCGAACAAATTTTTCAAAATCGCAGCTTTATCACTACTATTTGCTGCTAAAAAATCGCGAAACTTACCCTGCGGTAATAGAACAACCTGGGCGAATTGTTGTTCATTCAAATGCAGTAAATCTTCAATAAAACGATTAATTTCTTTAACCTTAGTTTTTTCAATTTCTTGGCCCGTATGTTGATCGGTGTACAATAATTGCACTTTGGTTTGGAATTGTCCTTTTTTATTAAACTTGCCTTGGCGGGTAATTTGATAATGGCGGTGATGATGCATAAAGGTAAAAGTAACTTGCATAGTAGCCGTATCATCGGCAAAATCAGCAAACATTTGTTTAGCATCACGCGCCGAAGTCGTTTTGCCAAACAACGCATAACTCATCGCATCAAAGATAGTAGTTTTCCCGGCACCGGTATTACCACTAATCAAAAAAACATCAGCCTTAGCAAACTTAGTAAAATCAATCGTTTGCTGCGCATAAGGGCCAAAATTTTGCATTGTTAAAGTTAATGGGCGCATTACTTTTCCTCCTTTAGCGTTTCATCAAGACATTGCTGTGCTAGTTGTCGTTGCATGGCAGTTAGTGGTTGCTGCATCACGTCATGATAAAAACCGTCTAGTAATTCCATTGGTGTTAATTTTTGCACATCGACCGTATGTTCAACTTGATTAAGATCACTTTGTAAGCCGTTTTGCCGTTGTACGGATAGCACGCGCTGTTTAGCATACGCTTGCCGCAACTTATTCATCAAATCCGGAATTGGTTGTTGGTCAGTTAATTGAAAAGCGACAAAATCATCAACCGGCAGCGCTGGTGGTTGTTGGATTAAATCAGCAAATGACCCCGTCAACACATTAATCCGGTGCAGTGGTTGAATAGTATGAAAAGTATTAGTACCAGTATTCGTATCAAAAATACGTACGCCTTTAGCTTGGTTAGCTGCGTTAACGGTAAACGGCATTAAAGTCCCACTATACTTAATTTTGTCATTTAATAAAGCGCGGGCACTATGCAAATGACCAAGCATTACTTGATCGAACATTGCCATTGTTGGTAACGGTACTGCATTTAAGCCACCAACTTCAGTAGACGTGGTCTGTTCACCACTTGCAAAGAAATGAGCAACCAAGAGATGACGCTTATCAGGCAAAAATTGTTTTTGCATTGTAGCCGTAATGCGGGCCATCGCCTGACCCATTGTTTTTAAAGTATCATCATGAAAATATAACTGGGCATCATGCGGTGTAAAATACGGCAATAAGAAAAACTGTGTATCCGCAAGCACGACCGGCGTAAACGCTTCGGCCAGTTGCGTTTTTAAATAAAATTGCTTATCAGCAAACCATTGCCGGCCAATCCCTAAACGTTCGGCCGAATCATGATTACCACTAATTACTAGTAATGGATAATGCAAGTGCAAATTAAGTTCAGCCATCATTTCATTAACCATCTTAACCGTATCTTCACTAGCTAAACTACGGTCATAAACATCACCCGCAATAACAATGGCATCAACATGTTCAGTTTGGGCAATTTGTTTTAGTTGGTTAAAAGCATCCCATTGCTCATCAACTAAACGATAATGATTTAATTGTTTACCAATATGCCAATCGGCCGTATGCATGATTCGCATGTGCTTACCTCCATAGTGTTTTAACTGTATTATACAAAAAAGCGACCAGTTAAAACTGATCGCTGCATTAATTAATCTTCCTTAGTTGGTGTTAAGTCAACATCTTCTAACTTAACTACGTGGGTCTTATGCTTAATCTTATAGTATAAGTAACAACCAACAAAAATCGGGATACTCATATAAGTAATAATAATTTGTGTCCAATTCCAATGATGAATTTGGAAACCTTGCCCAATAATGACTAAAATTCCCAAAATCATGGCTAAGATTGGTCCAAATGGGAACCACTTAGCATGGTATTTTAATTCACTTACCTGATGACCTTGTGCAATGAAAGCCTTCCGGAAACGATAATGCGAAATCGCAATACCTAACCAAGCAATGAAACCCGTTAAGCCTGAAGCAGCAACTAAGAACATGTAAACTTGATGACCAAAGATACTAGTCAAGAAAGTAATTAAACCAACTAACGTAGTAGCTAATAAAGCAGGTACAGGTACCCCATTTTTATTAGTACGTTCGAATTGCTTAGGCGCAATACCTTGCTTAGCCATGGACCATAACATCCGCGTTGACGCATACATGCCCGAATTAGCCGAAGAAATAACCGACGTTAAGATAACAAAGTTAATGACGCCAGCAGCAGCGGCTAACCCGATTTGCTTAAAGACTAATGTAAATGGACTAATCGCCACATCATGAACTGATGAACCTAGTAAGTATTTACTAGTATATGGCAAGATTGCTGCAATGACGAAAATCGCTAAAATATAGAATAATAAAATGCGCCAAAAGACTTGTTTAATCGCCTTAGGAATACTTTCTTCTGGGGTTTCGGATTCGCCAGCGGTAATGCCGACCATTTCGGTACCTTGGAATGAGAAACCAGCGACAACAAAGACGCTAATAATACCATCAAAGCCATTAACGAATGGCGCTTTACCAATGGTAAAGTTCTTTAAACCAATTGCTGGATGTCCTAATAAACCAAAAATAGTCATAAAACCAACGATTAAGAATACAATTACCGTTACTACTTTAATAATGGATAACCAGTATTCCGTTTCCCCAAACGACTTCGCTGAAATCGCATTAATAATAAAGATTACCGCCAAGAAGAAGGAACTAAATATCCATCCCGGTACATGTGGAAACCAGTATTGCATAATTAGCGCGCCTGTCGAAACATCGACGGCCAACGTAATTGCCCAGTTCAGCCAGTAATTCCACCCTAACGCAAAACCTAACGCCGGATCAACAAAGCGACTGGCATAAGTAGCAAACGAACCAGATACAGGAATATAAGTGGCAATTTCGCCTAAACTCGTCATTAAGAAATAAACCATAATACCAATCGCGGCATAAGCCACTAAGGCACCGCCCGGTCCAGCCGTGGAAATTGCTGAACCCGAAGCAACAAATAACCCCGTACCAATACTACCACCTAAAGCAATCATGGAAAGATGCCGCGTCTTTAAAGTCCGTTGCACCTTATTATTAGTAGCATGATTGGGAACAGGCTCTTCAAGCGTACTACTATTGTTTTGTTCTTCCATAAATATCTATCCTTACTTATTCAAAATAATTGATAAGTATAATTATACACTATAATGAACAAAATAAGGCTTAATTTTGGTATTTTTATCACACATAATTAATAATTATTTAATAAATTAGCGCTATTCAGCCACAAAATCCGGATTGTACCAGTTATTTTAACCACTAATTATTCATTTATACATTTTATTATGCATTAAATATTTGTATAACTATGCAAGTTAATACATACTATACCATTCATTAATGAACTCATCTAAAAACTGTTGCATGTAAGCGCCACGCCGTTGGGCCAAAATTTTGCCCGCATTAGTATTCATTTGTTGTGGTAACTGCAGTAGTTTTTCATAAAAATGATTAATCGTCGTCGTTTTCCGACGGTGATAAGCCCGCGCGCTTTCACCAGCAATCATGACCGGTTTAATTGCAGGATCATAAATTTTACGATGATGGCGTCCACCATACGCAAACGCCCGCGCAACGCCTAAAGCACCTAGTGCATCCAAGCGATCACTATCTTGGACATACTGCCCCAATAATGATAATTGATAATGCTGTTTTAGATTTTGGGCATATGACATGTGGGTAATGGTATAAATAATATCATTAATTTCCATCGTATCAAGCTGATGTAACCGTAAGATTTCAGTGATAATTTGCAAGCGTTGCTTCGTTTTTTTAGTCAATTTATCGTCAACAATATCATGTAAATAGCCCATTACCGTGAGTGCTTCTTTTTGCGCCGTAATGATACTATAGTGATCTTGCTGATATAACTTAACGGCTAATTGTGCCACCCGTTCTGCATGAAAATAATCATGTCCGCTGGTGTCGTCTTTTAAATAGCGCTTGGCTAACATTTGGGCACTATCAATTAATTCTTCATTCATTAGCCAATCCTCCAAGGCCACTTATTTATTAGTTTAAAAAGAGATTGGAAAATCCAATCTCACGTTTTTTATAAAAAGGCGGTAATAAAACTGCCAAGCACTACTAACGCTAAGCCAAATAAAGTAAAGCGTAGTTCCCGGGCATTTTTATGTTCATGCAAGAAAACAATGCCACCTAGTGTGGAAATTACTACACATAATTGGGTAATCGTAAAGGCCGTGGCAATGCCAATTTGTTTAGCCGCAATAATGTATAAGAACGCCGCAATACTCCATAAAATTCCGGCAATAATATTCTTCCAGGTTTTCTTTTCAACAAAAGTATGCCGATCAACTAACAAGACATATACCGCCGCCGCTAAAAAGGCCCCTAGCATTTGCGGGAAGAACATTGCCGTGCCCGGAACATGAATAGCCTTAGGCACTGCACTATAAATCCAGTAACCGATAGAAGTTAGTAATAAAATAGCTAAACCTTGCTTCATATTACGGTGATTATTACCTTTTTCGCCGCCAACCGTCGTTAAGGCGACCCCGATGATTAAGAGAATAATATCGCCAAAACCAACGATTTTACTAAACATACTTGGCCATTCGCCAAAAACAAACACGCCAATTAATGACGTCCCGATTAGTTGTAAAGCCGTGGAAATGGGCATCGTGGTGGTTACGGAAATCTTGTTATAAGCCGCGAATTGACCGACTTGTCCAATTACCCAGCAAGCGCCTGCAAACATACTAACTAAAAAAGTTTGCCAATTAATAGCTTGCGGATGGGTGCCTAATTGAATTAAAATGCCGACAATTAACGCCCCCATTACCGTTCCTAAAATACCATTGGTCGGCCGCCCGCCAACTTTTTTAACAATCAGCGGCATAAAGCCCCAAAAAAGCGCTGGTAATAATGCGCAAACAATTCCCATAAATAATATCTACCCTTTCAATACTTTAGTGTATAAAGTAATATACGAAATTAAACATCATAAATAATATTTACCTTTAAGTATAGTGGTAAATAACTATCGATGTAAATAACAACTAAGTAAAAACCACTACGGGCAGTAGTTAATGCCGGTAATTTTTCACAAAAAATTGACAGTTAGTTGGGCGTAAATGTAGTAGCATAGATTTGTAAATAAATAATAAGTTATAGGTAAGATAAGTTATGCATAAAATGATTAATGAAACAGGTAAAGTATCTTGTAAACAAGGTTTAACTGATTATTTTCACGGTTTATTTGATGCCGCCGGACAAACCACCGCGCGTGGTTTTTGGTATGGCATGTTAGGTGAAACGTTAATTTACGGTGGCGTGCTGCTGGTTTTCATCTTATTAACTTGCCTAGCGCAAGGACCAGCGCATGCGCTTAATCACTTCATTGCCATTAGTTTATTTATTGGCGAATTACCGCTTTGCCTATTGCTAGAATGTTGTTTAGTACCCTTAGTAATCCGACGCTTACGCGATATTGGCTTGAAAGCCAATGGCATTGTGCTTGTTTTTATCATAATTACGGTTTTAAATGCTTTATTAGTGCGTAATTTAATCATTGTTGCGGCCATTATTAATATCGTGTTATTTTCTTTGCCAAGTAATTGGCTGCAAAAATTTAAAAATAAGCGCTATCTGCGCCCATTTATTAAAGACTAAAAAAGCTGGGTTGTAAAACCCAGCTTTTAATTTTATAGTTAGAAAATAGTTGGCACTAGCCCACCATCAAGGCGTAAGGCCGCACCAGAAAATGATGAAGCATACGGACTAGCTACAAAGGCGACAAAACGGCCAATTTCTTCCGGGCGAATTAGCCGTTGAATTTGTGATAATGGGCGGTGATGCTTCATAAAATCACTTTCCCATTGGGCTTCAGGTACATCACTGTCGGCATACATATCATGTAACATCTTTTGTACACCCTCGGTTAAAGTTGAGCCCGGCATAATAGTATTAACTGTTACATGTGTGCCCACCGTCAACTTAGATAAGCTCTTCGCTAACGATAAGTTCATTGACTTCGTCATGCTATATTGTGGCATTTCGCCCGAAGGCATAACTGCTTCTTCACTAGCAATAAAGATAATCCGGCCAAAATCTTGTGCCAACATCTTGGGCAAATAAAACTTAGCTAATGCATTACCAGCTAAAACATTCGTTTTGAAGAACTTTTCACATACATCATCACTGATATCCCAGTATGACATCGGTTGAAAAATCCCCATATTGTTAATTAAAATATCAACTTGTGGAAATTGCGTAAAGAGTTGTTTTTGTTGATCTTCCTTAGTAATATCAATTACCGCTGCTTGTGGTTGTGTATTAGGAAAATCACGTTTGATTTCAGCAACGACTTGGTCAACTTCATCTTGATGACGTCCATTAATAATGACATTACTACCTTCACGCGCTAATTCGCGCGCAATGGCTTTACCAATCCCCTTGGTTGAACCAGTGATTAACGCTAATTTGTTTTGTAAACCTAATTCCATCATACACACCTCAATTATTAACTTACTAATAGTAAGTATTATAACAAAAAAGATTAAAAATAAAACCCTAAATAATAATTTAGAGAATGTTTTTACTTAAATGGAAAATAAAAA
>JAHLFS010000051.1 GCA_018883675.1 Candidatus Paralactobacillus gallistercoris
GTTCTTTGGCGCGGGCTTCATCCGTTAATTTAATTAAGCCAGTAATCATTTCTTGAACTTCATTATCGTCTAAAGCCTTAGCACCACTAGCTAGTGGATGCCCACCACCATTATGTTCTTTGGCTAACTCATTAATTACCGGTCCTTTTGAACGTAAGTGTACGCGGTATTTAAAAGCACCACTTTGTTCAACAAAAATCAACCAGTCAATTACATTACTTAACCGTCCTGGTGTGGAAACAGCTGCACTAGCTGTTTGTACATTTAATCCTAATTCATCTAAGACTGCTTGGGACAAAATAATATAAGCAGCACCATTATCAGCAATTGTTAAATGATTGTATACATAACTTTGCAACTTAGCTTGTTGCAAAGTAACTTCATTTAAACGTAAAGTAACGGCACTATTATCAAAACCAGTCGCTAACAATTGTGCAGCCAACGCAAAGGTATGGGCAGTTGTATTAGAATACAAAAAGCGTCCCGTATCACCAACAATGCCAGCATATAATAAGCGCGCTGCCGCTGGTGACATCTTTAATTCACCATGACTGGCATTAAAAAGATCAACAACCATTGCTGAACAACTAGAAGCAGTTTCGCTAATCCAATTAATGTTACCATATGGGTCATCATTAGGATGATGATCAATTTTAATAATAAACTTACCAGTAGCAAAGCGTTGATCACTAACACGTGGTGTGTTAGCAGTATCAATAACGATTACTAAAGCATCTTGATAAACATCATCATCAACTTCATTTTCTTCAGCAAGCCAAGCTAAGTTGCCAACACTACCACCAACTTGATAAATATGTTTATCAGGATAAGTATTACGCAATAATTCAGCTAAACCAGCTTGTGAACCTAAAGCATCAGGATCAGGTGATTCATGACGATGAATGATAATTGTATTATATTCTTTAATTTTATTAAGAATTTGATCAGTAATTTCCATATTTATCACCTTTTATTATCTTCATTAAATAATGGCAACGTAATATTTTCATAATCATGAAATGACAAATCAGTTAATGTAATACCTAATAGACGGATACATGGTTGTGATTGACCGTACGCATGCCATAATTGCAAAGCTGCTTGAAAAATATCATCACTTCGATCAATTAAGTGCGTTAATTTTTGACGACGAGTAACTGTATTAAAGTCATCATCCCTAATTTTTAATACAATGGTTTGACCTTGTGCATGTTGCTTAACCAAATCAGCATGTACACGTTGTGCCAAAATATGTAATTGGTTTACTACTGCTGTTTCACTTTGTAAACGTTGATCGTAAGTGTGCTCACGACCAATTGATTTACGCAATCGTTGATAAACCACCGGTCGATTATCAATGCCGCGCGCATGTTGATACAGTAAATAACCAGCTTTGCCAAAATGTGCAGTTAAAGTATCTAACGAAACTGTTAAAAGATCTTTACCATTAGTAATTCCCATTGCTAGTAATTTGGGCAAAGTTTTTTTGCCAACCCCATGAAACTTATTAATCGGCATTTGTTGTAAAAATGCTTGTGCTTGAGCAGGCAAAATGATTGTGCGACCGCGTGGTTTACGATAATCTGACGCCATTTTAGCCAAAAACTTATTATAAGATATCCCCACCGAGCATACTAAATGTGTTGTCTGATAAATACGTTGCTGTAACCAGCACGCTAAAGCAATCGTATCTGACTGTTGCAGTTTATTAGTAGTAACATCCAAGTACGCTTCATCTAAAGCAACCGGTTCAATTTTTTCAGTTACTTCATGAAAAATCATATGTAGTTGCCGGGAAACTTGCCGATATTTAACAAAATCAGGTTTTTTAAAAACAGCCAACGTAGCAGGCACTAAGCGATTAGCTTCTGCAGCACTCATCGCTGAATGAACGCCATAGCGTCGTGCCAAATAATTAGCTGTAGCAATAACACCATGGCCACCAGAGGTACGCGGATCTCGACTAATCATTAATGCCTTATGTCGATACTGGGGATGATCACGTTCTTCAATCGAAGCATAAAAAGCATCCATATCAACATGAATAATTTTTCGATGAACATCATTAACTAATGGGATCTCTAATAATGACATTGTAGTTAATTTGACTCTTTATCAACAAAAATATGCTCAGCAGCTTTTAAGCCAATTTGTAGTTCAGTTTGTAAGCGCTGATCATATAAAGTAATTGCACCAGCGAACGGACTAATTTTACGAATAATAACATGATCATCAATTGCTAAGCCCGTTTCACGTATATAATCTAATAGCTCATGATCATCAATAATCCGATCAATCTTCGCATGGATGCCTGCTGATAATGACGCTAATGATACATGACTTTGTTGTGCAAAATTGCCATCAGCATCCGGAATAACGCCTCCATGAGGACAACGTTTAGGAAAACCTAAAAAGGCATCTAAGCGTTGGGCTAGTTCAGCAGTTGTTACGTGTTCTAAAACTTCAGCTTCCGGATGAACCGTATTAAACGCATAATGAAGTTCTTTAACTAAAAATACTTCCCATAAACGATGCTTGCGAATCAGTAATGCTGCTGCTTTGATACCCTTTTTAGTCAGTTGTACCCCTTGATAAGGCGTGTGAATAACATAATGTTCATCAACTAACTTGGAGATCATTTCACTGACAGAAGCAGCAGAAACATTTAAACCACCCAATATTTGTTTATTTGAAACTTTTTTTGTGTCACCACCAAGTTCAAAAATTATTTTTAAATAATCTTCACGGTTAGGAGACATTTTTGCTGTCGTTGTCATTGAATATCGATCCAATCTAATTCCATTATTTACTAATTATAGCATAAAAAAACGCCGCTAGAATACGCTTTATTAAGCTATCTAGCGACGATTGTTAAATTAAAAATTATTTATCACTAGCTTCATCAGCATCTGTTGTTTTAGTTGTTTCTGTGGTTTCAGTTGCTGGTTCAGCTGGCTTTGCTGTTTCTTTTTCTGCTTTAGTTGCTGGTTTAGCGTCATTATTTTTAACAGCAGCACCATTAGCATCAACAATTTCACGGATAGCACGTAACTTAAATGTTAAGTAAATACCATCGCAGTCTAAAACAACAGTATTCTTATCACGATCAATTGAATCAATTACGCCATATAAACCACCAATGGTTACAACGTGAGCGCCTTTTTGAAGGTTATTCAACATTTCTTGATATTGTTGTTGTTGCTTCTTTTGTGGACGCATCATTAAGAAATATAAAATTCCTAAGAATAATAATGGGATCAAAAGTGATACAATTGATCCACCAGCATTAGCTGCACAGATTAACACAGTCAAATCAACCCTTCTACATTTACTTCATAATGTACTGTAACAAATTTATTACAAAATGTATAGTCTAATTAAAAACCTTTAGCGCCTTCTTTATCAAATCCATAATTATGAGCCACTTCTTGACAAAATTCAATTAAGTTGTCATCCAAAATAGCTTGCCGAATTTGTTGCATCAAATGCAATAAGAAGTATAGATTATGATAACTCGTTAAATGGATTCCGAATGTTTCATTAACGTGAATTAAATGACGGATATAAGCACGTGTATAATTACGACATACATAACAATCACATTGATCATCTAACGGCGTAAAATCATGGGCATACTTAGCATTCTTAACAATTAAACGACCATGACTAGTCATAACCGTACCATTCCGAGCAATGCGTGTCGGTAATACGCAATCAAACATATCAATACCATGTAAAACACCATTGATTAAACCATCTGGGGAACCAACTCCCATTAGATAACGTGGTTTATTTTCTGGCAATAATGGGGTGGTGTATGAAAGCACTTTGGCCATTTCAGTAGATGATTCGCCAACTGATAAACCACCAATTGAGTAACCGGCAAAATCTAAACTAGTCAAATCGCGCGCACTTTGCTCACGTAAATCTTTAAAACCGGCTCCTTGAACAATACCAAATAAACCTTGGGTATCCGGATTACGATGTGCCTTTAACCCTCGTTCTGCCCAACGGCTAGTGCGCGCTACTGAATCGCGAACATAATCATAGCTTTCAAAAAATGGCGGACATTCATCAAGGCTCATCATAATATCAGGACCAAGATCATTTTCAATGTGAATTGCTTTTTCAGGTGATAAAAATAATTTCTTACCACTTAAATGATCACGAAAATGAACGCCCTCTTCAGTAATATCACGTAATTTAGCTAGCGAAAAGACTTGAAAGCCACCCGAATCGGTTAAAATACCTTTGTGCCAATTCATAAACTTATGCAAGCCACCGGCTTCTTTAACAATTTGTTCGCCGGGACGCAGCCATAAATGATAGGTATTAGCCAAAATAATGCCTGAACCAATCATATCAAGATCTTCAGGTGACATAGTTTTAACCGTGGCATTAGTACCAACTGGCATAAACATTGGTGTTGGAAAAGTACCATGGGGCGTAATAATTTCGCCAAGACGTGCGCCAGTATGCTTTTCTTTTTTAATCAAGTGATAACGAATTGGTGATGTCATAAAAATCCCTTTCTAAAACTTACTTCTTAATAAACATTGCATCGCCAAAGCTAAAGAACCGATAACGTTCAGCAACAGCATGTTCATAAGCCTTCAAAATTAACTTTCGACCTGTAAATGAAGCCACTAACATTACTAAGGTTGACTTTGGTAAGTGGAAATTAGTAATAAAAGCATCGACAACTTTCCATTGGTAACCAGGTTTAATGAAAATGTCAGTCCAACCACTATCAGGTTTAATTGCACCGTTAAATTTAGTGCCAATAGTTTCCAAAGTACGAATAGTAGTAGTTCCTGTGGCAACAATACGACCACCATTGGCACGAACTTCATTTAAAGTATCAGCAGCTTCAGGTGTTAAGCGGTAAAATTCACTGTGCATTTTGTGATCTTCAATATTTTTTTCAGTAACTGGACGGAAAGTTCCTAAGCCAACATGTAAGGTCAAATAAACTAATTTTACCCCCTTAGCTTCTACTTTTTTAAGTAATTCTTTAGTCCAATGTAATCCAGCCGTTGGTGCTGCGGCCGAACCAATTTCCTTAGCATAAACGGTTTGGTAACGATCAGGATCAGCTAATTTTTCTTTAATATAAGGTGGTAATGGCATTTCTCCTAATTTATCAAGAATTTCCATAAAAATACCATCGTAATGAAATTCAATCATCCGACCGCCAAAATCCAATTCTTTAGTAACAGTGGCACTTAATTCACCATTACCAAACACAATTTTAGTACCCACCTTAGCACGACGGGCCGGATTCATTAATACTTCCCAAGTGTCGCCTTCAGTATTATTTAATAACAATACTTCCATATGCGCACCTGTATCTTTTTTGATACCAAACAAGCGCGCTGGCATTACTTTAGAATTATTCATAACTAAGGCATCGCCAGCATGTAATTCATCAATAATATCATAAAAATGTTTATCTGCCATTTCACCAGTAGTAGTATTTAAAACTAACAAACGTGAAGTATCACGCTTTTTAACTGGGGTTTGTGCAATTAATTCTTGAGGTAAATCATAATCAAAATCTGCTGTTGTTAAATGTTCTTCACTCATTAGTATTCCTCCTTAGGCATTGGAATGTGTAAATGTTGATAGCTTTTAGCCGTGGCAATACGACCACGCGCCGTTCTTTTAATAAAACCACTTTGCAATAAATAAGGTTCATAAACGGCAGCAATGGTTTCCGCTTCTTCACCAATATTAGCGGCAATCGTATTTAAGCCAACGGGACCGCCATGATATTCTTCAATCATTAAACGTAAAATTTTACGATCAAGATCATCAAGACCAGCTTGGTCAACCCGTAACTGGGTCAAAGCTTGGTCCGCTAATTCTTGAGTAATTGTTGCTTGTCCAGCTACATCAGCAAAATCACGAATGCGGCGTAATAAACGATTAGCAATCCGTGGTGTGCCGCGGGAACGACGTGCGATTTCATGGGCTCCTTCATCATCAATTGCTAAATTAAAAATCCGTGCAGAACGATGAATAATTTGTGTCAATTCAACCGGCGTATAATAGGCCATGTGTTCAATAATACCAAAGCGATCACGTAATGGTGCAGATAATAAACCGGCCCGCGTTGTTGCACCGACTAATGTAAATGGTGGCAATGGAAAATGAACCGGATGCGCCGCTGGTCCTTGACCAATAATAATATCAATATAAAAGTCTTCCATTGCCGAATAAAGTAATTCTTCGACAATTTTAGGTAAACGGTGAATTTCATCAATAAATAAAACATCACCTGGCTGTAATTCGTTTAATAACGAAACCAAATCACCTGGTTTTTCAATGGCGGGACCACTCGTAGTATGAATGTGTACGCCTAGTTCATTGGCAATAATCATCGCTAGAGTCGTTTTGCCTAAACCCGGTGGTCCAGATAACAAGACATGGTCAAGTGATTCTTCACGTTGTTTAGCAGCTTGAATATATACAGCTAATTCATCCTTAACATGGCTTTGACCTAAATATTCATGTAAATTTTGTGGTCGTAATGACATTTCTAATGCACTTTCGCCATGATTAGTTACCTGAGCAGATGTTAATCTTTCATCAGTCATAATAATTCCTTTCTAAATTATTTATGCAGCAAACGTAAACCCGCACTTAAATATTCATTGGTTGTTTGCGCATTAAGTTTCATTAATGCCGGTTTAATTGCTTGAATTTCACGAGCACTATAACCAAGTGCTTGTAAAGCAGCAAGACTTTCATTAAGATATTGATCATTGGCTTGATTAAATAAATTAATAGAACTGGTATGATCAATATCACTAATTTTATGTTTCAAATCTAAAATAATTTGTTGCGCTGTTTTTTTACCAACGCCAGGGAACTTAGTTAAATACTTAACATCATCATCATTAATTGCTTGAATTAAACCTTGATGATCATTATTAGCCAAAATTGCTAAAGCACTTTTAGGGCCAATACCTGAAACACTAATTAATTTTTCAAACAGCCGTTTTTCATCAAGATCAATAAACCCAAACAACGTAATATCATTATCGCGAACTGCTTGATAAACGTAAATGCGAACCTTTGATTGGTTAGCTTCATATTGATATGGATTTGCAACAATTAATTTATAACCAATCCCATTAACATCAAGCACTAAATAATCAGGATAAACGGCCATAACTATACCAGTTAAATATTCAAACATCTAATCACCTATTTTTGCATCACGTGTATCATGCGGATCCTGAATCCGTTTAAACATTTTTTCTAAATCTTTATTACTAAATTTTACCAAGGTTGGACGTCCATGAGGACAATTAAAAGGATTGGCTGTTTTAGCCAAATCATCTAACAATGCTTGGGCTTGTTGTGGTTCCAAGTGATGATTAGCCTTAATCGACGTCCGACAGCTAATCATAATAGCCGTTTTCTCACGAAATTCGGCAACCGTCAGTTTGCCCTTTTGTAAAATCTCATCAATCATTTCACGTACCGTTGCTTCAACATTATTTTCAGGAAACCATGCTGGGTGGGTACGTAAAATAAAACTATTTTGACCGAATGGCTCTAAATAAATGCCAATATCACGTAGTAACGGTAAGCGTTCATGTAAAATAAGCGCATCATTATTAGCATAATCAATGATAATTGGCACTAATAAATTTTGCTGGGCATTACTTACCTTACCAATTTCTTCACGATAAAATTCATATTTAATGCGTTCTTGAGCTGCATGTTGATCCAGTAAATATAAACCATCTTCGGCCTCTGCTAACAAATAAGTGCCATGTACTTGGGCTAAGTAACGTAATTGTGGAAAACGTGGTTGTGATGTTGACGCAGTATGATATGTTGCCGTTGTAGTAGTAATAGCATCATTAATTGGCAACTGATCATCTTCATGTAATTGCATCGCTAACGCAACATCATCAGTAGCTGAAGTCGCTTCATCAATAGTTAATTGTTGTGTTTGGGTATCAACATTAATGTCAGGTGATGATGTTATTTGCGGTTTAACCACCGGTTGATGGCGTAATGCATCAGGAATTAAGTTTAAGGTAGCTAATTTTTGCCGAATAATGTTCGTCAACAAATTACCAAGGGCGTCTTCTTTACTCAAACGTACTTCTTGTTTAGTAGGATGAACGTTAGCATCGACTAATAAAGGATCCATTTGAATGTTAATTACAGCAATTGGAAAGCGACCAATCATCAATTTAGAACCATAACCAGCAATTAGGGCTTTATTTAGTTGGAAGTTTTTAATATAGCGACCATTAATTAATAACGAAATATAATTACGACTAGCCCGTGTTACTTCAGGTAATGAAACCAACCCATCAATTTTAAAATCAAGGTCAGCACCACTGATCGGTAACATTTTTTTAGCAATACTAATACCATAAATATTAGCAACCGTTTGTGATAAATTATGGCGACCTGTTGTCTTTAACATTAAGTTTTGGTCATTTATCAATGAAAAAGCAATGTCAGTATGGCCCATTGCCAAACGATTAACAATATCAACAATTTTAGATAATTCAGTTTGATAGCTACGCAAATATTTTAAACGAGCGGGAGTATTAAAGAATAAATCCTTAACTTCTACAGTTGTGCCTTGTCGAACGGCTACTGATTGTTGGTTTAAGATTTTACCACCTTTAATATGCACGCAACTACCGGTTGGTTCATTAGCAGTAGCACTTGTTAAGGTAACATCAGCAATCGCTGCAATACTAGCCAAGGCTTCACCACGAAAACCTAATGATTTAACTTTAAATAAATCATTACGAGTTGCAATTTTACTTGTAGAATGCCGTTTAAAGGCTAACGGAAGTTCATCACTAATGATCCCTTCGCCATTATCAGTTACTTGAATCATTTGTAACCCGGCATCTTTAATCCGAATATCAATTTGTGTGCTGTGGGCATCAATCGCATTTTCGACTAACTCTTTAACAACTGATGCGGGACGTTCAATTACTTCCCCGGCCGCAATTTGATCACTAAGAATTGTTGATAACTCATGAATCTTTGCCATTAATTACCACCCCTAATGTCGTAATTTTCGTTGCCATTGATACAAAATATTCATCGCTTCCATCGGTGTAACATCAAGTAAATCAGTTGTTAGTAATTCATGTAATACCTTTTGTTGCTTTTTACTTAATTTATTATCCGATGAAGGTGCTGACTCTTTAAATAGTGATAATTGACCACTTTCTTCAGCAACTTGACTAGGCGCTGATGAAGTAACTGGTGATGATTGCTTTTGGTTTTCTAACTTTTGCAAAATACTTTCTGCACGCTTTAATAATTCTGTTGGCATGCCAGCTAATTTAGCAACATGAATACCATAAGACCGGTCAGCTGGTCCGGGCATCATTTTATGTGAAAAAATTAGTTCGCCATTTTTTTCGGTAGCACCAACGTGAACATTTTTTAAATGGGTTAATGTCTGGGCTAACGCTGTTAATTCATGATAATGCGTCGAAAATAATGTTTTAGCATGGATATGATCATGAATAAACTCAATAATTGCTTGAGCTAAGGCCATGCCATCATAAGTAGCCGTACCTCTTCCAATCTCATCAAACAAGATCAAGCTATTAGCACTAGCATGCATTAATGCATCATTAGCTTCCATCATTTCAACCATAAAAGTGCTTTCGCCAGCAATTAAATCGTCAGCAGCCCCAATACGAGTAAAAATTTGATCAAAAATTGGCAAAGTTGCTTCATCAGCCGGCACAAACGAACCCATTTGCGCCATGATTACAATCAAAGCTAACTGCCGCATATAGGTACTTTTACCAGACATATTAGGACCAGTAATCAGCAAAATATCAGTATCGGCCGGCATAGTTACAGAATTAGGAATATATTTTTGTTGACCAAGAACTTTTTCCACAACCGGATGACGACCATTAACAATATTAATATCATGATAATTTTGTTTCAAAGTTGGACGTACATAATGATAATTTTCAGCAACAACGGCAAAACCTTGCAAAACATCTAATGAAGCAATTGCTTGGGCTAATTTTTGCAAACGTCTAATTTGCTGCTTAACTTGATCACGTACTGCCGTAAATAAGTCATATTCAAGAGCAACCGATTTTTCTTGAGCTTCCAGTATTAATTGTTCTTTAGCCTTTAATTCCGGAGTAATAAAACGTTCAGCGTTAGTTAGTGTTTGCTTACGTGTATACCGATCTTCAGGTACTTGGTCCAAATTAGCATTAGTAACTTCGATATAGTAACCAAACACCCGATTAAAGCCAATTTTTAAGGTATGAATGCCTGTTTTTTGGCGTTCTTCAGCTTCCATTTGTGCAATCCATGCTTTACCATGTTGCATCGCATCACGATATTGATCTAATTGCTGATTATAGCCCGTTCGAATAATACCACCATCTTTAACAGAAACAGGCGGATCATCAACAATTGCGCGGGCAATTAAATCATGAACATCATCAACTGGATCCAACTGTTGCAAGGCTTGATCAAAGGTATGATTATTATTAATTTTGGTAATAACATCCTTAATAGTCGGAATTTGCTCCAATGATGTCTTTAATTGAATTAAATCACGACCATTAACACTACCAAATGCAACCCGTCCGGCAAGTCGTTCCAAATCATAAACCTTAGTCAAACGATCCTGAAGTTCAGAACGTTCAAAATAATTATCAATAAAAGCAGCAACTTGATCTTGTCGTTGTTTAATGGCCGTTAAATTTAATAATGGTCGATCTAGCCACTGCTTTAACAAGCGCCCACCCATGGCCGTGTGTGTTTCATCAAGCAACCATAATAACGTTCCATTACGATTACCCGTGCGCATTGAAGTAGTTAATTCTAAGTTTTTTTGTGCATAATGATCCATCTTCAAAAATTGTGATGGTTCATAAACAACCGCAACTTGTAAATGAGCTAAAGCACGTTTTTGTGTCACCGTTAAATAAGCAATTAATTGCTTAGTAACCGCAATTTCCAGTTGATCAGTTAAGTTTTGGGTAGCAAAACTAATTTCAGCATTGACGGTTACTTCATCTTGATAAGAAACCAAAATATTTAAAGCTTTAAACTTATCCAAAAGCGTTGCTGGCAAATGGTGATTAACAACAACTTCTTTAGTTTGCAGACTCATCATTTCATTTAACAAACTATCAACATCATACAAGTGGGTTGTTTTTAATTCCCCGGTTGATAAATCACTATAAGCAAAACCATATTCATTATCTTCAGCAACTACTGCCGTTAGATAGTTATTACGTTTTGCTTGGCTAGCTTTTTCATCCATGATAGTTCCCGGCGTTACTAATTGAATAACTTCACGTTTTACCATGCCTACTGCTTTAGTAGGATCTTCCATTTGTTCACAAATAGCTACCTTATAACCCTTATCAATTAAAATATCAATATAATTTTGCACAGCATGATGCGGAACACCGCACATTGGAACCGGATCAGCCGCATTTTTATTCCGCGCTGTAAGCGTTAGTTCTAATAATTGTGAACCTTTAATGGCATCATCATAAAATAATTCGTAAAAATCACCAATGCGATAAAATAAAAAAGCATCGGGATACTGTTTTTTAATGGCCCGATACTGTACCATCATTGGGGTATCTTTTGTTGCACGTTTAGGCATATTGATACTTCTTTCTAATTAATCAAAAAATGGATGATCAGGTGTTACTTTAATTAAATTAATCGCACGTGTATGCCCATTATTATCAAAATCTAATACACACCCGTTTAACTGTCCTTGATCATCTTCAGCAACATTAAAACGACTAGGCCGTTGTGTTAAAAAGCGTGATAACACATTCTCTGTTTTTACACCTAACACACCATTGTAAGGTCCGGTCATACCAGCATCAGTTAAATAGCCTGTACCCTGACTTAAAATGCGTGCATCATTTGTTTGCACATGAGTATGTGTGCCAATTACAGCTGTTACCCGACCATCAACATAATAACCGAAAGCTTCCTTTTCACTAGTTGCTTCAGCATGAAAATCAATGATAATCCAATTAGACGCACTACAATGGGATAACAACTCATCTACTTTAGTAAATGGATCATCAAGGGCATTTAAGAAAACACGACCTTGAAGATTGATCACCGTTAATTGTTTGCCATTAACGTTAATATTTACATAACCTTGACCCGGTGTATTACCAGGAAAATTAGCTGGACGAATTAACTTTGGTGCATGATCAATAAAATCAAGTAGTTCATGTTTATCCCACGCATGATTACCCAAAGTAATTACATCAGCGCCAGCATTAAGCATCCGCTTATAAGCTACTTCAGTAATTCCTTTGCCATCAGCCGCATTTTCACCATTAACAATGGTAACTTGTGGTTTATAATGCTTTTTTAAACGCGGCAAGTAATCATCTAACATTTGCTGGCCAAGATTACCCACCACATCGCCAATAAATAGAATCCGCATAAACGGCCTCTTCTCTAATCAATTGTTTACTAATCTTACCATAAAAATTATTATGGATAAAGGTAACTAAAAAAAGGGCAACTGATTAGTGCCCTCTTTAATTATTTAATACGCTGTTCAATGATTACAATATCATTAACTTTTAACTTATGATGAATTTCTGATTCAATTTCTGCTTTAGCAAGATGATCAATATCAATATTGCCTTGGGTCTTATCAAGTAACTTATCAACTGCAAATTGAATTTGTTCATCGCTAATGCGTCGATTAGTGTTAGTCATAATAATATCAATGCGATCAAAGGCGTCCACTAAGAATACATTGGTATTACCTAAAGTAAATTTACGATAATACTTGATCGCCCGATGACCATATAAGTGATCAATCGTATTAGGGATCATCTTCCGTAAACTAGTATTAACACGAATTGGATTTTCAACTAAACGCATGGTTTGGTTTCTCCTCTTATTAAAAGTTAACTATATTTTAACATATTATTAAATAAAAAAGGATCACAACCAAGTTGTGATCCTTTTAATTTCGATAATAAGGTGGTGATTACATCATACCACCCATGCCGGCACCAGCGCCTGCTTGTGCAGCAGCATCGTCAGTCTTTGGTTCTGGCTTGTCAGCAACAACTGCTTCAGTAGTTAACATCAATGCAGCAACACTAGCAGCATTTTGTAATGCTGAACGTGTTACTTTAGTTGGATCAATGATTCCGGCTTGAACCATATCTTCCCACTTGTCAGCAGCTGCATTGTAACCAACACCAGCTTTTTCATTCTTTAAGCGTTCAACAACAACTGAACCTTCTTTACCAGCATTTTCAGCAATTTGCCGTACTGGTTCCTCCAAAGCACGCTTTACAATGTTGATACCAGTTTGTTCGTCGCCTTCAGACTTCAATGCAGCAACAGCATCAATTACATTTACTAATGCTGTACCACCACCAGCAACGTAGCCTTCTTCAACAGCAGCACGTGTAGCATTTAAAGCGTCTTCAATCCGGTATTTACGTTCCTTCAATTCAGTTTCAGTAGCAGCACCAACACTAATTACGGCAACGCCACCAGCTAATTTAGCCAAGCGTTCTTGTAATTTTTCACGATCAAATTCTGATGTTGTGTTAGCTAATTCTGTCTTGATGTTCTTTACACGTTCAGCAATTGCTTCTTTGTCGCCAGCGCCTTCAACAATAGTTGTACTATCCTTAGTTACTGTAACTTTACCAGCTTTACCTAATTGATCGATTGTAGCATCTTTCAATTCTAAGCCTAAGTCATCAGTAATAACTGTAGCACCAGTTAATGTAGCAATATCAGCTAATTGTGCTTTCCGACGATCACCAAAACCAGGAGCTTTAACAGCCACAACATTGAAAGTACCACGAATCTTGTTCAAAACTAATGTTGGTAATGCTTCGCCATCAACATCATCAGCAATAATTAATAATGCTTTACCTTCTTGAACAATTTGTTGTAACAATGGCAAGATGTCTTGGATATTTGAAATCTTTTTGTCAGTTACTAAGATGTAAGGATTGTCTAAGTCAGCTTCCATCTTATCGTTGTCAGTTACCATATATTGTGATAAGTAACCACGATCGAATTGCATACCTTCAACAACTTTTAATTCAGTATCAATTCCTTTAGATTCTTCAATAGTGATAACACCATCATTACCAACTTTTTCCATTGCATCCGCAATCAAGTTACCTGTTTCAACACTTGCTGATGAAACAGCAGCTACTTGTGCAATTTCACTCTTATTTGATACTTTATGTGAAATTTTGTGTAATTCATCAACAGCAGCTTGGGTAGCTTTTTCAATACCATTCCGTACGCCAACTGGGTTAGCACCAGCAGTAACGTTCTTCATACCTTCACGGATGATAGCTTGTGCCAAAACAGTAGCAGTAGTGGTACCATCACCAGCAATATCATTAGTCTTTGAAGCAACTTCAGCAACTAACTTAGCACCCATGTTTTCAAAATGATCTTCTAATTCAATGTTTTTAGCAATAGTAACACCATCATTAGTAATATCAGGTGCGCCATATGATTTTTCTAAAACAACATTACGACCCTTAGGACCAATTGTTGTCTTAACTGTATCTGCTAATTTATCAACACCACGTAACATTGCAGCACGTGCGTCTTCAGAAAACTTAATTTCTTTAGCCATTAATTTTCACCCCATACATATTTTTTCGTTTGTTCTTATGTTTATTATTAGTCAACAATAGCGATAATATCTTTGTCATGCATTACCAAGTAATCTTGACCTTCATACTTAACAGTTGAGCCAGCGTACTTGTCATACATTACTTTGTCACCAACTTTAACATTCATTGGCAATGTCTTACCTTCAGGTGTAACTAAGCCTGCACCAACGGCAATAACTTTACCTGTTTGTGGTTTTTCTTTAGCACTACCTGCTAAAACAATGCCACCAACAGTTTGTTCTTCCTTTTGAACTTCGATAATAACACGATCGCCTAATGGTTTTAACACTTAGAATCCCTCCATATCGTCTTATTAGATTAGCACTCTAATTGTCTAAGTGCTAACCACAAAACCTATAATAACATTTTCATAATAGAATGCAAGCTTTTTGCATGAAATTTTTAGCACTTTTTTGATGTGAGTGCTAAATATTAAATATGCTATACTTGATAGTAATTCATAATATTAGAAATGAGGTTTGCTTAATGACGCAACGCCAAGGAATGCAGCGAATCATCATTAGTTATTTAATAATTTTACTAATACCAACTTTATGTAATTTAATAAGCGTAACACGTTCATATACCAATTTGGTTATGACAATTTGTGATCTTGTTGGTGCTGGTTGGTTATTATATTTATCATTACATATTAAAGAAAAAGCACCATTAGAACAACATCCAACTTCCCATATCAAAATTATTCAGTGGGGAATTATTGGCGCGTTCTGCTGTGTGCTTTTCCAATTATTAATTGTATTTATTGAACATGATTGTTTTCATAGTATTCAAGCATCATTAAATACTAATATGTTAATTACTGGCATTAAAAGTTTACCATTAATGGCACTGGCAGTATTAATTGCAGCACCAATTATGGAAGAAATTGTTTTTCGCAAAATTATTTTTGGCGACTTATGTCAGTTTACTAACAAATGGCTAGCTGCGCTAATTGCAAGTGTCTTATTTGCATTAACCCATGCTGATGGTCATTTGTTAGTTTACACCATTATTGGCATGATTTTTTGTTATCTTTATCAAAAAACAGGCAGTGTTTATACGAGTATGATTGCTCATATTCTAATGAATACTTTTATTGTAATTAGTTACTTATGGACAATTCATTAATCACTAGTTAGGTGGTTAATACTTTTGCTTTCAATTGATTGTTCATCATAGTGGTCTAAGAAATAAATTAAACCTTGTAATTCAAGGCCGAGATCAATATTCAATACACGTACATACGAAGGTACTGACAAGCGCCGTGGTGAAAAATTCATAATGCCACGAACATGTGCTTTAACCATCGTATCAGTAGCTTCTTGGGCATTTTCAGCAGGAACAGCTAAAATAGCAATATCTAATTGTTGTTCAGACATCTGCTTACTCAATTCCGCCATTGAATAAATAGGCACGCCATTTTGAATTGTTCCCACAATTTGTTGATCAACATCAAAAGCGGCACTAATCCGAATTTTACGTGTTGATTGAAAATTATAATTGAGTAAAGCCTGCCCAATGTTACCAACACCAACTAGCGCAATCCGAACTAGTTGATCTTGTCTGAGCATGCGACTCAAAACATCTAGTAATAATATAATTTGATAACCTGCACCGCGCTTACCTGTAGCACCTAAATAAGAAAAATCACGACGAATTGTAGCACTATCAACTTGGATAACATCGGACAATTCATGTGATGAGATACTATGACGACCGGTATTTTCAAAAAATTTTAGGTAACGATAATACAACGGTAATCTTTTAGCGGTTGCTTTAGGAACATCTGGAGATGCCATCTTTTAGCCTCCTTACAAGGTAATTCTAGATTATTATGTTATATAACGCAATTTTTTAATTATATAAAAAAGCGCCACGATAATTATTTTAATTATGCTAAACTTATTAACAATATATTGCAAGGGAGAAAAAACGTGATTTTACTACAAGCACAAAATATTGCGCGCACTTTTGGCGGCGAATATTTATTTAAAAATGTTCATCTTGAAGTAAAGGACCATGCCCGTATTGCGATTGTTGGTCCAAATGGTGTTGGCAAATCAACATTATTAAAAATAATCGCGCAGGTTGAACCACCTGATGAGGGACAAATCACCTTAGGCAAGGGCATCACTTGGGATTATTTGCCACAAAATTCTGGTCTTAATTCAACTCGTACTGTATATGAAGAAATGCTTACCTTATTTAGCGATTTGCAGTTGATGGAAAAGCAAATGCATCATCTCGAAACACAATTAAGTGATGAAAAAATCATTAATAATCACGCCCAATATCAACAAATTTTAAAACAATATGATCAACTTCAAAACGATTTTGCTGATCGTAATGGTTACGGTTATGAAGCAGAAATCCGCAGTGTTTTGCACGGTTTTAAGTTTTACGATGATGTTTATAACGAACCAATTACTAACTTATCTGGTGGGGAAAAATCACGCTTAGCACTAGCCAAATTATTACTATCTAAAAAAGATATTTTGATTTTAGATGAACCAACTAACCATATTGATGTTGATACCTTAGGCTGGTTAGAAACATATTTGCAAGGTTATCCCGGTGCCGTTATTATCGTATCACATGATCGGTATTTTTTAGACCATACGGTTAATGAAGTGTACGATCTCACTAATCAACATCTAGAACATTATAATGGTAACTACACCTATTTTGTTAAAGAAAAACAAGCTAAACTTGATCAAGCCTGGCGCGCTTATAATAAACAACAAGAAGAAATTGCTAAATTACAAGATTTTATTAATAAAAATATTGTTCGTGCAGCTACTACTAAATTAGCGCAAAGCCGACGTAAACAATTAGAAAAAATGCCTAAATTATCCCGACCAAGTGCACCACCACGCACTATTCATTTTCGTTTCAAAGCTGATACAGAAAGTGGTAAAGATGTTCTTCAAGTTAATGATGCAGCTATTGGTTATGATAACCACATCATGGCACAACCAATTAATTTAGATGTAAAAAAGCACGATATTCAAGCTATCGTTGGTCCGAATGGTGTCGGCAAATCGACGTTACTTAAAAGCATCTTGCACCAAATTCCATGGTTAGCGGGCGAAGAAAAAATCGGCACTAATGTACACATCGGTTATTATGACCAGGAACAACAATTACTACATCCTAATAAAACCGTTTTAAATGAAATTTGGGATGACTACCCTACTACTCCCGAAAAAGAGATTCGCAACGCTTTAGCTGGCTTTTTATTTACAGGTGATGACGTTGAAAAAACAGTATCACAACTATCTGGCGGACAAAAAGCACGCTTAGCATTAACAAAACTCGCAATGCATCATGATAACTTTTTAATCCTTGATGAGCCAACCAACCACTTGGATATTGGTAGTCGTGATGTTTTAGAAGAAGCTCTGCGAAGCTTCAATGGCACTGTGTTATTTGTATCACATGATCGTTATTTTATTAATAATGTTGCTACCGCAATTAACGAAATAACGCCAGAAGGCAGTACCCATTATTTAGGTAATTGGGATTACTATCAGGATAAAAAAGCGGAAATGCAAGCCATTGCGGAAGCGCAAGCAGCGGAAGTTGCGGCACAAACCAAACAACCAAACAATACTGAAATTACGGTAACCCCACAACAAAACTATCAGCAATCCAAAGAAGCACAAAAAGCAAAGCGCAAGTTATCCCGTGAAGTTGCCAAATTAGAGCAACAAATGAATGAATTAACACAGCAACAACAACAAGTTGAGTTAGCAATGACGGAAGCAAATAACTATACTGATCCATCTAAAATGCAAACTCTGCAAGAACAATTAGCTACTATTAAACGGCAGTTAACCGATATTGAAGACCAGTGGGAAGCTAAAGAATTAGAACTGGAAGAGTTAGAATAGTAAAAAGGACATCAAATGATGTCCTTTTTTACTTTAACGATATAATTTTGCTTTACAAAACGGTTTAACCGTACGCCATAGATCGGCAATAACTTGATCAGATAAAGTCATATCATTCAAGTCACCCGTAAGTAATAACTGCCGTCCATCTACTTTAAAATGATGTTGTAAGTTAATACCGTGTACATGGACAGAATGAAAGCCATTAGCATATAAGAAATCAAAATGCCAATTTGAAGTTAAAACTAAATGAGCTACCTGGCGCATTGAACGTACTGATTGGCCAGCAATATCATTAATCGTTTCATCAATCGCAAACCAATGCCGACGCCGTTTATCACGTTTAATCGTCCGACTGGCCATTAAAGCAGCAGCTAAATCATCGTAAGTGGTTTTTAATTGTTTTTCTAAAGTATTAATTTGATCGTGTAATTGTTGATGCGCCAACTGACGTAAATTAGCTACTTCTTGAATACGGCTTGATAAAATAAATAAATTTAAACGGACTTGCCGTAATTTTTTATAACGCATAATCCATGCCAAACTTACCGTTTGTTCAAAAATCGTCCGTGTTAAAATTCGCGCTGCATGATTTTGATGATGCTGACGAAGCCATTGATAATCTGCATACATGTGTGCCACTTGTGTTTCAAAATGATAAAGCGATTTAATCGTAATCACTGGCGGCTGGGTAACATGTGGATGTGCTTTAAAGTAATGATGATGAATATGATTACGAATTTGCCGGTGAAGACGATTAATTTGTTTATTTAATTTCAAGGGTACATCAACATAACGTTTCAACATCATCAAATTACGTTCACATAAGCGTAATACTAAGCCATCACAAACGCGTAAATCACTACAAATAGGCATCATGCCTAAGCCATTCCATTTATCAGCATAATAGCCATGAGTATACAACGAATCTAAACCATAGACAGCGAGATAGCCCACATTATTATCATCATGTAAAACATAACGTGCCAAATCAGATAAATGATCAATTTTAGGTGCTTTATTAAACATTTCCGGATCAGTACGATACCAACCTTTACGACGATCATCGTGTAAAAATGCTGTTAAATCACAATAATGCGATTTTCTTAATTCACGATCAAACAAATTACGTTCCCGAATAATTTGGTGATTAACCCATTCATTAATGGTTTCGTTGTTTTTGGACATATGTAACTGATTAAAATCAGTTAACAAAGCCGCTAACTGGCTTTGACTACGCATGGTGTCATCGTCATCAATAATATAATGAACCCATAATAATTGCCGTAACCGACTAGAGTGATAAAACAACCGGGCTCGTTGTTCTAATTCGGTTTTATCAGATAAAATAAATTCTAAAAAAACACTTCGTTCAAAAATCGGTCGTGAAATAATCCGCGCTGCTGCAAAACGCTTTTGATCACTTAAACATGCATAAGCACTAGCTAATTCACTGTTTAAGGTTGTCATTTGTTTAACAACACGCGTGGCAATTTTACGTGGCGCTGGCCACAATTTTAATACTTCTTGTGTTAATTGATTAATTTTTTTAATTAAATCGTTCATTGTCATTTTCCATAAAAAAAGTCTTGAAGTAACGGATGCTTCAAGACAATTATAACGTAATTATTTGCTTATGCTTGATAAGTAAATTCCAAGTTTGGATCAGCATTCAAATATAAATCAGCAAAATGATGCTTTTGATATTCAATATGAGCAGCTGCTCCAATCATTGCCGCATTATCACCACATAAACGCAATGGTGGAACTATTAAATCAACATGGTGGTCTAGTTCACTCAACCGTTGCGCAAAGGCATCGCGTAAGCCATGATTAGCTGCAACACCACCAGCAACAACTAACTGATCAACATGATATTCATTAACAGCACGAATAGTTTTAGCAGTTAATACATCAATTACACTAGCTTGAAAACTAGCAGCTAAATCAGCACGGTTTAATTGTTCACCAATTTGATTGGCATGATGAACAGTATTAATAAAAGCACTCTTCAAACCACTAAAACTAAAGTCATAATTATCTTCTTTCAACATTGCCCGCGGGAAGTTAAACGTATCATGCCCTTGATGTGCCAATTCATCGACTTCTTTACCAGCCGGATAATTAATACCTAACACCCGTCCAATTTTGTCGTATGCTTCACCAGCAGCATCATCGCGCGTATCGCCAATAATTTCAAATTCGCCCGCTTTGCGCATGTAAACCAATTCAGTATGCCCACCGGATACTAATAACGCGATTAATGGATACTTTAACGGTTTAACAAAGCGGGCTGCATAAATATGACCCGCCATATGATTAACCGGAATAAGTGGCAAATGATGCGCATAAGCAATTGCTTTAGCCGCATTAACTCCAATTAATAATGAACCAACTAAGCCTGGCCCATAAGTTACCGCTACGGCACTTAAATCGCGATAAGTTACATTAGCTGCAGCCATTGCTTCCTGGGCACAAATGGTAATCGCTTCAACATGATGACGACTAGCTACTTCAGGTACTACACCGCCAAAGCGTTTATGACTATCAATCTGGGTAGCAATAATATTTGATAAAATTTTATCACCATTTTCAATAACCGCAACACTTGTCTCATCGCAACTAGATTCAAATGATAAAATCAATTCTCTTTTTTCGCTCATAATTACACCTTAATTCGTTAAACTTCTTTAACATATGATGCTGATCGTGGTGCATCAGGATGTGCTTGTAACCAATTATTTTCAGCTTCAGTACGCCGCAAATATGTTGGTACAAATTGATAAATATTAGCTACTGGCGACATTTGTGCCCCCAAATCAGCTAAAACACTGGCATTAGGAAGATTAAATTTTTGATCAGCAAAAAGTGCTTGTGTGCCAAGTTTATTTTGTAATTGTTCAACAAATAACTTAACATCATCACCAACAAAAATAACTGGCGTATTCATTGTGGCAACTTGGGCAATTAAATCATCAATACTAATATGAGTGTCAGCCATGATGTTAACAAGCTTGTTATTTTCCCAACGATAAATACTAGCAAAAACATTATTACGGCGTGCATTAAATAATGGAATAATTGGTAGATTCTGTCGTGAACTAATATTAGCAGCAAGTACCGCTAAACTAGATACGCCAACTAATTCTTTATTTAACGTCCAGGCCAGTGATTTAGCAGTCGTTACCGCAATCCGAATACCGGTATATGAACCTGGTCCTTGGGCAACAACGAAACGATCAATTTGTTCAATTTTAATACCAGTCATCTTTAATAATTGATCAATTACTGGCATTAAAACTGCACTATGCTGTAATTTAGTATTAATTGTTGTCTGTCCTAAAATATTGTTATTTTCAACAATAGCAACACTCAAACAACGATTTGATGTATCAAAAGCTAAAATTTTCATTTAAAATGCCTCTCAGTATTAATTAAAAGACTACTTATGTTTAAATTGTAAATGCCGTTGTTCAATAAAACGTAATACAACAAAAAGAATAATGGTTTCAATAATCCACGAAATAATATTTTTACCAATTCGAATCGGTAAAATTACTTTAACATTCAAGTGATAAAGCATGACAACCCATAATGTATTTAGAAAAATATTATTAATCAATGTTACTAAGGTTGTCGCTAATAAAGTGCGTTGTAAAGTAGCACGATGATTATGAAGCACCATTCCATACAAAAATGGTGCTACAAATGCGGAAAATGTAAAGCCTAAGAAAAATTCGCCACCGCCGCCAAGAATAGTATGTCCTAAAATATCAGTGAAAATGCCAGCTAGGCCAGCCCACCATGGACCAAAATAATATCCTAATAAAGCTGTCATTACAAATGCAGGCGAAATTTTTAAAAACTGAGGACCAAAACTAATCTTACTTAAGATTAATTGCAGAGCCATAATAATTCCGAGCCAACTAATCATTGCCGCATTTAATTTTGGATGAGCAAATGATAACCATTTTTTATTCATAAGTGATATCTCCTTCGTCGTCAAGTAAACATGGTAAATACGACGTCAGTACCACGAAGAATTATTTTTTAATTGATATCTATATTCTATCAATACTTAACGCACTGAAGTTTACTCCAAAAATATTAATAACGTGATTATAAAAAACATCCAACTACTAGTCAATTCACCATGATTGTCTCCCATTTATTATACATATTTTATGAAAAATAACATATTATCATAAGAATAAAATAGCCGCGCTTTCATGTTCTAAATTCATTTTAAAAAGCTACATAATAAATTATAATTGTTTTTAAAAAACCGTTTTCTTGATAAGATGAACGTAAAGGAGGCCTTTTCATGAAAAAGATTCTAATTATCCATACTGGTGGCACCATTGCCATGACTGTTGATAATAATAATGTGGCTGAACCTAGTGCTCACAATCCTTTAATCCAAGAAATAAAAAGAATCACTAGTAACGATGTCAGCATTACTTCAGAAATACTTTGCAATTTACCATCTAATGAAATTACCCCAGCAATTATGTTGCAACTAGCACAACGCATTCAAAAAGCAGAACATGATGGTTTTGATGGCATTATTGTCACCCACGGGACTGACACATTAGAAGAAACTGCTTATTTCCTTGATTTAGTCCTCCCAAACCGTATTCCCGTTGTAGTAACAGGAGCAATGCGAGCTGCTAATGCCGTTGGCGCTGATGGTCTACATAATATTCAAAGTGCCATTTGGACGATACTATCGCCAACTGCTTATAATCAAGGCGTAATGGTCGTATTAAATGATGAAATTCACGCCGCCCGTTATGTAACCAAAACACATACTACGAATGTGGCTACTTTTAAGTCACCTTTAACCGGACCATTGGGCATTATTGCCGATCAAAAAGCCGTATTTTTACAAACACTAACACACCATGCTCCTGCATATCCGCTTACGCAACTTAAAGACAAAATCTATATATTAACCACGTATACAGGTATGGATAGTTTACTATTGGATGCGATTGATAACAAACAAACTAATGGCGTTGTTATTGAAGGTGTTGGCGCAGGCAATGTTGCCCCGGCTATGTTGCCAGGAATTTATCATTTACTAGCACATCACATTCCGATAATTTTAGTATCCCGTTGTATTAATGGTTTTGCCGAAGCAATTTACGGTAATGATACTGGTGGTGCTAATTTACAAAAAGACGGCATCATTATTTGTCAAGGACTAAACGGCGCAAAAGCGCGTATCAAATTAATGGTTGGTTTAAGCATTGGTAAAACTGGTCAAGAATTAGCTAATTTTATGCATGATGCATTATCATAATAAAAAAGATGGTCTTCAAAGACCATCTTTTTTATTGCCAAGTAAATTGCGCTTCAGCGGCAATTTCACCATTATTCATAATTCGATGTAGTGTGATGTTTTCTGCAGCCTTTTGGACTTCACTTTGGACAACATCACCATAGTGAACTTCACGTTCATAACGTACATCAGCTGTTTTTAAAGAATGCTTTTGTAAGAAATCAAAGCCTAAAACATCTTGCATCCAATCAAAATACCGGGTGTTATTAACATGACCATTACTATCAATATCAAAATATCTAACACGATAATCTTGACTAGTAATGGTTTTAGTATCATCAAAATGCGGGATACGTGGAAAACGAACAATTTGTTTTGATGGTTCTAAATCAAACTTAGCAACAATTTCTTTAATTACCGGAATAATTTTACGTGTTTGAATATCCATCATTACAAAGGTGCTCTTAACACTGACTAATTCATTTCCGGCTTGATCATGAATCCAAAAATCACGGTAGCAGAAGAAACGATTATAGCCGGTTGCTTGAGTACTGGCAACAATTGTTTCGCCAACTTTAGGAGCTCGTTTAACTTCAATATGATACTGGGTAATTACCCAACCAACATGATAATTTGCAACTAATTGTTGTTGGCTAATACCTAATTGATCTAGTTGGTGTTCTGAAATAGCTAACATGATATTCATCATCATTGCTAAACTAATTTCGCCATTGGCATTGCCTTCGAAAAGTTGAATTTGATATTTTTCAGAATATTTACTACTTGTCATTAAACCCCTTACCTTCCTTAATCAATATGATGAAACTCATTGTAAACTGCCTGTCGTGGTAATTGATTTTGCTTAGCAACCTGCTTAATGGCTGCATTAGGCTTTAAGCCCTTATCAATTAATTGTTGAATTTGTTGTTCTAGTGATAATTGTACTGTATTTGTGGCAGTAACTGTAGCATGATCATTACCAGCAACAATTAAAACAAATTCGCCACGAACTTGATTAGCATTTGCCCAATTAACAGCATCAGTTAAATTACCACGAATAAATTCTTCATAACGCTTAGTTAACTCCCGACAAATACTAATTTCACGCTGTGGACCTAGTACTTCACGCAGGCCTTGTAAGGTCTTTAATAATCGGTGTGGTGCTTCATAAAAAATCATTGTTTCCGGACGATTTTGTAATTTAGTCAACGTCTGAACCAATTCATGATGTTTACGTGGTAAAAAGCCCCAAAATAAAAAAGGCTGCGGCGCTAAACCAGAAGCAATTAGCGCAGTAAGACCAGCATTCGCACCGGGCAATGGGACAACTGGAATATCATTAGCAATGGCTGCCATTACCAAATCATGACCAGGATCACTAATTGAAGGCATACCAGCATCACTAACTTGCGCAATGTTTTCGCCATTTTGCAAACGGGTTAGTAAACCAGGAATTTTCTCGGCTGCATTATGTTCATGAAAACTAAGTTGCGGCGTTTTAATTTCAAAATGGTTTAATAACTTTTGCGTGTTACGCGTATCTTCAGCAGCAATCACATCAACATCTTGTAATGTTTGCACTGCTCGAAAAGTCATATCATTTAAATTACCAATAGGTGTCGGCACTAAAAATAATGTGCCGGTTTGATGTTGTTGAAAACTTTGTTGTGTTTGCATCATAGTGCTCCTTAACGATCTCCATAAATAATATCATCACAAAACATACATGTTTCATCATCACGTTTTGAACCATAAAAAGCTGGGCAAACATGAAAGCCTTCATCATATAATTTCTTAATATTACGCCGTGATTCACTAAGTTTAACGCCACCGTTTTGAACATCATCTTTATCTTGTAAATCATCAAGACGATTACGCAAATTATGATTTTCTAATTCTAAGTCAGCACAGTATTGTAATTCTTCGGCTAAATTTTGCCGTAATTGACTAACTTCTTCAGATAATTTCTGTGTCGCTTTTTCTAACTTTAAAAAACGATCGTATAATTCTTTATTGTCCAATAACATTCCCACCTATACTGTCAGCATCTTTAAGGTTAAACTTTCTAAAATATTTTGAAAACCAACATTAATTTTAAATTCACGTTGTGCCTGTAATAACGCTTCTACTTGTTGTAATAACTGGTTTTGATTATATTTACATAACCAATCATTAATTACTGATTGATAATCACTGAAAATCACATCATAATCATCTTGCCAGCGTGAAAGCAAAATATCTTGTAAAGCAAAAGCCACTAGTGATAAAAAACGTTGTTGTCCCGCTTTATCTTTTAACAACGGCATTAATTGCATTTGTACAAAAGGAAAAGCTTCATCATCATGCTTAGCAATTTTTTGTAACCAGTTCCACAACTGGATAATTTGTTGTTGAAAATCATCATCTTGTGATAATGCCTGGGCAGTTGCTAAATCACTCGTTAAATGAACCAGCAACTGTGCTTGAGCACGTGGCAATTGTTGCTGCCATTGTGCTAATAAACGTTGTGGTGCAAGCGGTTTAAATAAAATAGTTTGTACCCGTGAAATAATAGTTGGTAAAATCTTTTCTTTAGCATGTGTTAAAAGTAAAATTAAAACATTGCTAACAGGTTCTTCAAGTACTTTTAACAAACTATTAGCAGCACTACTATTCATTTTATCCGCATCTTCAATAATAAAAATACGACGATCACTTTCCATGCCACTTTTATTAACTTCGCTTTTCAACCAACGGATATCATCAACTTTAATTGTTTGCCCACTAGGTTTTAAAGTTAAAACGTCAGGATGATCGCCTTGCAAAATTTGTTGACAGATACGGCAATGCCCACAAGGCATACCAGCAGCATTTACATGTGGACAAAGTAAACGCATAGCTAACCACTGTGCCATTTTTGCCTCTCCCGAACCAAGTGGTCCTGAAAATAAATAAGCATGTGATAATTGTTCTTGTGCAATAATTTGTTGAAAACGTTGAACTAATTGTGGTTGTAAATGCGTAATGTCATAATCATTCATTTTACTTAACTCCATCGAACACTTGTGAAAAACGTTGGGTAATAATGTGCTGACATTCATCAATAACCAACGCTAGTGGTTGGGTTGCATCAACCTTAACAATTCGTTGGGGATTAGCACGCCATAATCGCAAATAAGCCTGACGAACACGTTCATGAAAAGAAATTTTTTCCTGATCAAGCCGATCATTTTGCGTCTGCCGGTACTGATGAATCCGCTGTAAACCAATCATTACTGGTACATCAAGATAGATAGTCAAATCAGGCGTTAATCCTTCGGTTGCAAAATAATTAATTTGCGCTACCGCTGCTTCACCAATTTGTCGGCCGGCGCCCTGATAAACAATCGAACTGTCAACAAAGCGATCACTAATAACAATATCACCTTGACGTAATTGCGGAAAAACATTTTCAACTAAATGCTGACGGCGAGCTGCCGCATATAATAATGCTTCAGTGCGGTCATCCATTTGTTGATTATTAATATCCAAAATAATTTGACGAATTTCTTCTGCAATCTTATTACCGCCCGGTTCACGTGATAAACGAATCGGCAATGACGTTTGTTGTTGCAGTAATGGTACTAAGTGCTTTAAAACCGTCGTTTTACCAGCACCATCTGGTCCTTCAAAAGTAATGAACATAAACTACCTCATAATTAATAATTACTTACATTTTAGCAAAAAATAACATTATTAATAAATGTCTTTCACACTAGAAAGAATAATTTTAAAAAAAATCATCACATTAATAGAAAAGAATGTTATTGTAAAATAACAAGTTATTTTTAGGAGAAACGCATGCATAAAAAATGGATTTATGGTCTAGGTGGTATCTTAATTTTAATCATGGTAATAATTGGTATTTATCATCCCGCTAAGCAACCAAATAACCATGGTATTTATATTGTTACTTCATTACCTTGCTATCAAGAAGCTGCGCAAGCAGTGGTAGGTAAATATGGTAAAGTGGTCGCATTAATTAATAATGCTAGTATTGATCCACATGATTTTGAACCAACCACTAATGATGCTAATGCAGTTGCTACGGCAAATATTATCATCGAAAATGGCTTAGAATATGACGGTTGGCTTCATAACATGATCCTTGCTGCTAATCAACAACATCACGTAATCAATGTTGCGAAGTTAATGCATAAACAACCGCATGCTAATGAACATTTATGGTATGATATGCAAACAATGCCAACTTTAACAGCGGCATTAGTCCGTAAATGCATTCAACTAGAGCCCAATCATCGCCAGCAATTCATTACTAATGGTCAAAAATACATTCAAAAATTAACCAAGTTACAGCAACAAGAAACAAAACTTGCGCAGCATCCGCGGCAAAATGTGGCAGTAACTGAACCGGTTTTTGATTACGCGTTATCCCAGATGAACTATCACATCATTGACCGTCATTTTGAATTAGCCATTGAAAATGGCACTGATCCGTCACCACAAGATATTGCACAATTACAAAAAGCAATTAAACAACATCAAATTGCTTTTTTAGTTAATAATATCCAAACTAGTGATCGCATTGTCAATAATCTAGTTACTTTAGCAAAACAAAATCATGTTCCTATTTTAAACCTTACGGAAACAATGCCTAATAATCAAAATTACATCACTTGGATGCAATCACAATTTAATCAACTGGAGCAAATACAAAATGACAAATAATATCGTTACTGCTAATAAGCTTAGTATTTCCTTTAATAATCAACCAATACTACAACACCTTAGTTTTAGTTTACCCCAAGGAAGTATGACTAGTTTACTAGGCATGAATGGCGTAGGAAAAACAACACTAGTTCGTATTTTAACCAAGCAATTACGTCCTGATAGTGGTACCGTACAATATACCCCAAATAAAATTAGAATTGGGTATGTCCCACAATTTCGCAATTTTGATAATGATTATCCACTTTCAATTCGTAACTTTATTGCTTTAAATCTTTATCATAATTGGCGGCCATGGTTAACCCGTTCAGAAAAAGCGCAACTTGAACAAGTATTAGCGGCTACTAAATTAACTCATTTGCAAAATAACCGTCTTAGCGAAGCATCTGGTGGTGAAAAACAACGTGCCTACTTAGCCCAAGCTTTAGTTAATCACCCCCAACTATTAATTTTAGACGAAGCAACGGCCAGTTTAGATATTCATGCCAAAATTCAATTAATGGAACTGGTCAAGCAAATTAACGAACAAACCAATTTAACAGTCTTATTCATTACGCATGATATTAACTTAGCGCGCCAATACACACAACGATATTTAATGTTGCATCCCAACGGCAATTATGAATTAAAGCCAATCACCCAATTACCACGCAACTTACAATTAAACTAGGAGGGATTTATTTGTTTGCATTTGAATATATGCGTAATGCTTATTTGGCTGGCACTTTTATTGCCATTACTTGTGGAATTATAGGTGTATTCGTAATCGCACGTAATATGGCATTCTTAGCACATACCTTAGCTGAAATCGGCTTCGCAGGTGCCGCCTTTGGTCTATTTGTTGGCTTAACATCGCTTCAAGGCATGTTATTATTTACTATTTTAAGTGCCCTATTTGTTGGTCAACTTGGCGATATTGCTAATAGTACTTCACAGCGTGAAAGTTCAATTAGTGCGGTTTCCGGTATTTTTATTGGGATGGGCATATTATTCTTATCCTTAGCTAATAAAAATGCTAGTTCAGCTACTAATATTCTTTTTGGTAGTGTTATTGGCATTAGCATTCATGATGTAGTGCAATTAATCTGCTTATCGATTATTGTTCTTATTACTATTACATGTATTTATCGTAAATTAATCTTTGATTCATATGATCGCATTGGCGCGCGCGCTCAAGGTTTATCAAAGCACTGGTTATCATTACTATTTTTATTACTACTAGCAATTAGCGTTAGCATTTCGGCGCAAATTGTGGGTTCATTACTAGTTTTTATTTTACTGACATTACCTTCATCAACTGCTAAATATTTAGGACGTACTGTACCGCAAATGCTAATAATTGCTGTTTTATGTGCACTAATTGGAGTATGGTTAGGTTTATACCTTGGTTATCTAACTAACTTACCAGTTACTTTCTTCATTGCTTTAATTGAATTTATTCTTTACTTTACAGCATTACTTTATTATCAACACCAACATTAGTTAGAAACTTAAAAAACGGATTTTGAACTTTTCAAAATCCGTTTTTATTATTAATGTTTCTTATTGCGTTTCGATGTTCGTTTAATAACTAATGCTGCCAAGACAATAGCTGTCATACTAGCACCAATAGCGACCACATGCTTTGCTAATTTAGCATGCTTAGGACGTGAGCGATTAGGAACCGTGGGTTTAGTAACTGCTGATGAAGTAGTTAGTGCCATATCATCATTTAATTGTTGTTGATGATTAAATAATGATGGTGTAGTCGTTGGGTATGCGGCTACTAATGGTGTAACCACTTTATCAGCTTTAATTACCTGCTTATTAGTCAAATTTGTCGGGTGTAATGGTACAAAAATATCATCAGACATATCCGCATGGTTTGGCAGCCGTGTTGCAACAGGTATTTGCGTTAATTGTGATTGATGATTAGTAGTAATTATTGGCTGATCAGTAATAACTTTATCAGTTGATTCAAGCTGAGTGGTATCATCAGTTGATTCGGCTGCTTTGACAGTAACTGTAATAGTTTTATTAACTTGCACACCTTGATGATCAATCGCTTGATAAGTAATTTGGTAAACACCTGGCTGACTATTATCCAAATTAGTAGCAATGATTTTAACAGGTAAAGCACCATCTTCAGTATCATTTGCACTAACATTAGCCAATGGATCAAAATGTTCGCCAGTTGTAATAGTAACATGATCATGTGGCACCGTGATAGTTGGCGCATCGTTAGCTTTACCTTTAATAGTTACCGTAACTTGTTTAGTTACTTTAGCGCCATTTTTATCAGTAGCTTGATAAATAACATGATAGATACCTGGTTGATTAACATTAACATTATTTTGTAAAACCACTACAGGCAATTTACCATCTTCAGCATCGCTTGCTGTTACGCCAACTAATGGATCGAATGCTTCACCCTGGGTTAAAGTAATATTAGTCTGTGGCACATTAATAACCGGCATATTATTAATTGCCACTTGTTTTGGTAATACTTTAACATTAACCGTCTGCGTAGTAATGGCACCGTCATGGTCCGTCACGGTATAAATCACTCGATAATTACCCACTTTATTAGTATCAACATTAGAAGTTACTTTAATTTGAGTAGTTAAATTACCATCATCGACATCACTAGCCGTTACTCCAGTTAATGGATCAAAGGCTTCACCTTGTACTAAAGTAATATCAGCACTAGGAATATTAATAACAGGAGCAGTATTATTACCGATTAAGCGTAATGCACCTGATTTAGTTACTTCATAAGTAAGGTTTTTTTGATTAGGAATTTGTAAGTCCGGTGTCGATACTATTAAACGATGCGGTTCACAATGCGTAATAATTAACTGACTACCGGCAGTAAACGGAATATCAAATGATTCCGCATCATAATGCTGATTACCAATCAAATTCTTTTGAAAAATAATTTTACCATTGGCATCCTTAACTGTAATGGTAATAAAAGTATTCTTAATGTATACGTGCGGTGTACCCGCATTAATTTTGACATGCAAAACGTTATCATCATTACGGTAAATGACTGTCGCAACATTACCACTAAGACCATTCAAATTCCATTGATCAATCATACTTGCTGCTTTTTGTAGTAGCGCAATATTAGCTTGTCGTTGTTGTTCATTATTTAATTTATTAATATTTGTTTGTAACCGACTAATCATTTCATAAGTGGTATTAGCCGCTAATTTTGTATAAGTATTATCGCTAAATAACTGTTGCACTTCTGTTAAGATAATTCTATTAACCGCCGTTTGCGTAATAATACCATCTTGTTTAACAAATAAATAATCCTCAGCAAAACGCCAACCATTATGGTTAATCATAAAAGTATAGACACCGTTATTTAAAGTACCTAAATCAAGTTCAGTCCCATTAACCACAACTGTTTTAACGATACGGTTACCATCCATAATATTAATAGTTGCTCCCATTAATTGCTCAGCGTTCGTAATGTGTAGAATCACGTGGCTTTGTAAGCCTAAGGCTGCTAATTGTTCATTAGTAATTAATGATAACTGTGATTTAAGATCAGCATTATCCCAACCTAATTGTTGTAAAACTTCAGCAATTTTATCAGCTGGAACAACTTGGGTAATCATCCCCACTGCTTGCTTATGTGCATTTAAAATATTAGCAGTAATTACGGGATCAACATAAATACCAATAGCCTTAAAATACGGAGTAATATCAATATTATATTCATTAGCAAAAACAATTGCCCATACACTGCCAAAATCACGTGCTAATTTATGATAACCGGCATTAGCTAATTGCCGATGGTATTCATTAAATTTAATAAATCCAGAAGTACCCTTAAAATCAACTAAATTCATTAACATTAATAATTTTTGATTATACTGTTTAATCTCATCAAAAGTTAGATGTTCATTGACTAATTTATTAAACAAATCATTAATTATCTGCTCTTTTTTACCACCGAATAACCAACTGTTATCAACAAAATCATCAAGATACTGTTCTTGATATAAAGTGCCATAAATATTATTAAAAACATCGACAATGTCGATCCCATCAGTTGGTATTTCATAACCATGTCCGATTTCATGAATTGGTAACCAGTTAATTGTTAAGTAACTACTGATACTATGACCGTTTTGAGCCGTCCAATTATTACTATAATAAGCAGAGCCCGCACCATGTGCATCAGCTTTAACAAAATAACGGCCCAAAATAGGATGGTTTAAATCAGTATTAGTCGGCAAACCCGTTAGTTGATTGAATAATGCAAATACTTGTTCATCATACTCACGTAATAATTTATAAAGATCAGTATTTTTAATTAATTCAATATCTAAAAGCGGCACTAAAAACTGAATATTATTAGCTCGTAATAAAGCAAATTGTGCTTTCGTATTATCCCATTCGGTTACAAAATCATGTTGATTATCATTAATGGTAAAAGTTGGCATTTTTTTAGCACTACCATTAATAATTTCGTATTCAATTCTTGGCACTTCGCCATTTTGAGTACCAATTGGCGTATCAATAAACAAAGCTAAGTCATGTTTGGCAGTAATTTCAAGCCAGTTATGCCCGATTTTATAGCTTGCTTCTTTGGCCGAATCATCGCCTAGTAAACGCAAAAGGACTTCTTTATTGTAATTACCATTAGCCTGATGAATGCGGATCGTTGCACCTTGTTGCAAAATAATTCCCAATGATTGCCGATCATGATAAGTACCCATATTCCGATTTTCATTAGTTACTTGCGTAATAACATCCGCCGGTAATACGAAAATATCTTGAGACACTAGTTTATTATTTTCAATTTCACCGCCAGTATGTGCCATTAATTGTCGGGCCCGATCAAGTGCTTGTTGTAATTGTTGCCGTTGGAAACTAGTCAAATTGTTAGAATTATTAATGGCATTTTGAATATTAGTAATTGTGCCCTCAGAAACACCGAAAGCTAATTTTTGATATTGATCATCCGCAAACAAATGTTGCACTTGATCGGTTAAGTAGACCACATCTGTAACATCCGTTAACTGTGTACCATTAATTTGATAACTAAATGTTTTAATTTCATCATTTTTAGTTAATCGTAAACTATCTTTATTTACTAATAAACGAAATGGTTCATTATGTAAAATAGTTAATAAATCACCATCGGCTAATATAAAACTTTTTTCAAAGTTATAAGTTTGATTACCAATTAATTCTTGTTGATAAATTAAATTGCCATTTTTATCTTTAATGGTAATTGTGGCATAACCACGACCTTCATAGTAAGCATGCGGGCGCCCATGCACACTAATAAACAATTTGCCACTGCCATCATTAAAATAACGAATCGTCCCAAACACACGATTACCTAAGCCGCTTAATTGCCATTCGTCTAGATAATTTTGCGCCTGAGTTAATAATTTTAATTCTGTATCCTTTTGCAAACCGGCAGCAGATTGTTCAATTTGTTTGCGTAATTTGTCTAATTCGCTTTGCGTAACATGATCAGCTAATTTAGTAAAATTACTACCATCAACAAATAAATTTAACACTGCATTATTAATAGCAAACGTTGGTTGTTGATTTGCTTGTGATGCCGTTGATTCCTGCGCAATTGCCTGTGAAGCATAACTAGTAGCATTACTAGTTTGACTAGCCATTGATGCTGTTGAATTAGCAGTTGAACTAGCAGGTGTATTGGTTACCATAGAAGACGCAGTACTAGTAGCTTGTAACTGCGAATGAACATTATTAGTATTATTTGCTTGTGATGACGCACTATCAGCAGAAACTTGTTGGCTTGTCACAGCACTAGTGGCCGATGCTGCCGTAACTATTTCTTGACTACTTGGTAATTGTTGTGAAGTAGCTTCACTAGTTACTGTTTGTTCATTAACTTTTTCACTAGTAAAATGATTGTCTTGTGAAGCAGCACTAGTTTGCGTGGTTGTAGTTGAGGAGGCCTTATTATTTGCATTGGTCGTTAAGGCAACCGCACTAAGTTGATGATGCGGCGTTTGCTCCATTTTTAAATGAGCATGTTCCCGACGATCATCTTCTTCAGCAGCTTTAACCTTTTGCGTATCCGTCGATACTCCTAAAACAGCTACTCCTAAAAGAGTAGATCCAATTGAAGTTACCCATTTTTTCTTGGCCTTGTATAACTTAGTTTTATCTTGTTTTTCACCTAAGTATGTTTTTTGCTTCATAATAATTAAATGCTTGCAAAACTTATTAAAATGTTTTGCCCTTTCCGTTGATTACTTAGCGTCATTATATCAAAAAAAGGATCTTAATTAGGTCTTTTTAAGATTTGTTGCTTTTTTCTTCGTTATTTACCAATAACATAAAAAAGATTGACTATTGTAGTCAATCTTCATTCATAGTTTATTTACTTTTTAGCATAACGCATGGCATCAATAATTTTTGCGCCATTAATATGACGTAAGCGAGCCTGATGATATAAATAATTAAACTTTGCTTTAGCCAAGCGTGTATTAAAAAGCGTTGCCTTATCAGGATCAGTCATTGCATTTTGCTTTTGCTGCTTAACTTGCCAAGCATCACGCGCTTGATAAATTTGACGTAATAATTTTAAATCGGCTTTTTCACGAATATTTAATTTATTACGACGACGATGTAACCACTTAAACATGACTAAAACTTCCTTTTACAATTCCGTGCGCCCTTCAACGGCCTTCAAAAGTGTCATTTCATCGGCATATTCAATGTCAGCACCGACTGCCAAACCATGCGCAATGCGCGTTACTTTAATACCAGCTGGCTTTAATAAACGAGCTAAGTACATTGCGGTTGCCTCGCCTTCAGGAGTAGCATTAGTCGCAACAATTACTTCCTTAGCACTACCTTGTTGTAATCGTTTAATTAAACTAGCAATATTAATATCATCTGGTCCTTTGTCTTCAATTGGTGACAATACTCCATGTAGAACATGATATAAGCCATGATAATTATTCATTTTTTCCATGGCCATAATATCTTTAGGCTGTTCCACAACTAAAATTGTGCTCTGATCACGAGTTTTATCTCGACAAATTATGCACGGATCTTCATCGGTAATATTACCACAAATACTACAATAATGAAGATCACGTTTAGCAGCAACTAAATTTTGAGCAAAATCATTAACATCCTTAGCATCCATGCCGATAGTATGAAATGCTAAACGAACGGCTGTTTTATTACCAATTCCTGGTAATTTCATATAACTTTCAATTAATTTAGCAATTGGTTCTGGATATTGCATCGCATACCTCCAATTAAAAAATTAACGTGATAAACCGCGCGCATATTTACCTAATTTACTTTGGGTTGCTTGATCAATTTGCGTCATCGCATCATTAACAGCCTGAATAACTAAATCTTGTAACATATCAGGATCATCAGGATCAATAGCAGCGGCTTTGATAGCTATATCTTTCATCTTTTTATCACCAGTAAAAACAACAGTTACCATTTCATCAGCTGCTTTACCAGTAAATTCTGTTTTATTTAATTCATCTTGTGTTTGCGACATTTGCTTTTGTAATTTTTGCATTTGTCGCATCATATTTTGCATATTTCCCATACCACGCATAGTTATTAGCTCCTTTAATATTAATTATTTTCAATTTGAACAGCGTCACCAAACAATTCTTTGGCCTTAGTTACCAATGACGAGGCACTGCTAGCCGGTGCCGTTGGCGTTTTATGGGTTTGATGACGTTGTAAATAATCACTACGTAATGATTGCCAATTACCTTCTGTCATAAAGATAATTTGTAAATCTTGATGCAGCAACTTCTGCAAAGCTTGGTGCAAAGCATCACGCAAAGTTGCATTTTGTTGAGCTTGTTGCACATAAATTTGCATCTGCGTTGCAAAAGCAATAATAACACTATTAGCAGAGGCAGCAACTACTTTACCTTGTTCAAGTAACGAACGCTGTAATGAAGTCAGCATTGACATTGCGTCAGGCCAAACATCAAGAATACGCGCCTTATCTTGCTTCGTAGCATTTGCCAAGACTGGTTCCACCGTAGCAGCATTAATATGTGTTTTAAATAATGGCTTATTATTTTTAGGTAGGGATTGGTGCGCAACCGTTCCTGCTGAATGTGTTTGTAACGCATTTAATTGTGTGCTTAGTTCATTAATACGCATTTGCAACTGTTGCACTTGATCATCTGTACCTGATTGAACTTGAGTCAAACGAATCGTTAATACTTCCAAATAAATATCCGGATGATTAGTAAAACGTAATTGTTGTTGGGTTTCATTCAAAACGCTAATCATCTGATATAATTGGGCAGTTTCAAACTGCGTACTTAAATCTTTAAAATCATCACTAAGTAATGACAATTCAAACGATGATATCATCGTTGGTGCTTGCTGATATAATAATAAATCGCGTACATATTCAATGATATCTTCAATAAAGCGTTGGGCATCTTTACCTTCTGCTAAAATTTTTTGTACTAACGTTAAAGCTTCGGCACTAGCATGCTGCTGAATAGCTTTCATATATTGAGTTAATAATGTTTGCGTTAAGCCCCCAGTTACATTAAGAACATTATCAACCGTAACATGATTATCACTAAACGATAGCACTTGATCTAAGATACTCAAAGCATCACGCATACCGCCATCAGCCGTTTTAGCAATAATTTTAAGCGCATCTTCATCAAAAGCAATTTGTTTTTGTTGTAAAATATAAGTCATTCTTGCATAGATTGCTTCTGGAGGAATCCGCCGAAAATCAAAACGTTGGGTTCGTGAAATAATCGTTGCTGGAATCTTATGCGGTTCAGTTGTTGCCAAAATAAATACCACATTAGCCGGTGGTTCTTCTAAAGTTTTTAATAATGCATTAAAAGCACCCGTTGAAAGCATATGCACTTCATCAATAATATAAACCTTATAATCAGCTTGAGTAGGTGCATATTTCACTTTATCACGAATATCACGAATTTCATCAACGCCATTATTAGAAGCAGCATCAATTTCAATAACATCATTTAAAGTACCAGCCGTGATGGCCTTACATGTTTCACATTGATTGCACGGTTCACCATCTTGCAAATGATGACAATTTAACGCTTTAGCCAGAATTTTAGCTGCTGAAGTTTTCCCTGTTCCCCGTGGGCCAGTAAATAAGTAAGCATGGCTAGTTTGATGAGTAATAAGCGCATTCTTCAACGTTTGTGTAATAGTTTCTTGACCAACGATTTCATCAAATCGTTGCGGACGCCAAACCCGGTATAACGCTTGATATGCCATTAATAACTGCTCCTTTCTAATTATTTTAAGAAAGCCGATCCAAGCAACCTTGAATCGGCTTTTTAATTGATTTTAAAATAAAAACTTAAGACACATGAAATAACTAACTTAGTGCTGCTTCCTTCCGGACCTGACACGATTCATCAGCATTTCATTGTCTTAAGTACCTTACGGCAATAACTATAATACATGAAAAAATTAAAAATTACAAGTTTACTTTTGGTGCTTACGTTGTTTACGCTGCTTACGAATTTCCTTAAAAAAGTCATGTAATAACTGTGCCGCTTCAGTTTGGCGAATGCCACTAACCACCTTAGCCTGATGATTAAAGCGTTGATCAGTTAACAAATTCATTAAAGTACCTGCCGTTCCTGCTTTAGGATCAGGGGCGCCGTAATAAACTTCAGCAATACGACTATTAATAATCGCACCGGCACACATTGGACACGGTTCAAGAGTAACAAATAATTGAGCATCCGGTAAACGCCAACTATGCATATACTCACAAGCTTCAGTAATAGCGAGCATCTCAGCATGTAAAGTAGCATCTTGCCCGTGTTCGCGCAAATTATGACCACGACCAATAATTTGACCATGACAAACTACAACTGCACCAATCGGTACTTCGCCAATTGCAAAAGCACTTTGCGCTTCAAACAATGCTTCTTGCATATAATTATCAATTTGTAACGGTGTCAAATCACTCATCATTATTTCACCTAATTACGTTGGCTAGATAAAATATAGTAACCTTTATCACGTTTTAAGATTGTAGCATTACCAAACGTTGTCATCATTAGTTTTTTAGCGCTAGGAGCGCCTTGCTTTTTTTGAATAACAGCTAGTAAACGCCCATTAGGTAATAGATGATCATATGCTTGGGTTAAAATCTGATCGACCACTTGTTTTCCGGCACGAATGGGCGGATTAGTAATAACACCAGCAAATTTACCACTAACATTTTGATAAATATCTGACGCGAAAATATCAACATTGTGTAAATGATTTAATTCAGCATTGTGCTTAGCAAGTGCTAAAGCTCGTTCATTAACATCAACCATTGTTACATGTCGCGGTAAAGTAGCAGCTAGTGATAAGCCAATCGGACCATAGCCACAGCCCATATCTAACAAAGGACCAGCCGGAAACATCTCATTAGTAATTGCAGCAATTAAAACGCGACTACCATAATCAACTGTATGCTTTGAAAATACACCATTATCGGTCATAAAGCGCATATTAAGACCACGCAAGGTAAATGACCATGTTTGTTCATCGTGAGCAACATCTGGTTGTTTTGAAAAATAATAACTCATTAATTTTCATTCTCCTGATTTGTCTTTTTTCCCTCATATAGGCTGTCAATTTGAATTGCATGTAAAAAATGACGACTAAAGAAATTATTCTTATTTTTACCACTATCAGCAGCATTAATTCGTTGGTTAACAACCATTAAAATTTGTACCATGGTAAAGATCATCGAACTACGCTTGCGAAAGGCAATATATTTAGAATGCCATTCTGTAACATACTTATTCTTATATGAACGCAATCCTTGAAAACCATAAAAATGATAACCATATTCATAAATTAAATGAGCAATTTTTTCTTCAATAAATGAATACGGTGAAGTACCAACATTGGATAATGGCGCCATTCCCATATCAAAATAAGTGTAGCCTTCATCACGACTTTGCTCAAATAAATTAATAAAGATTTCATCCATAATACCTGACGGTGCTTGTTGCGTATGACGCATTAAATCAATGCTAGTTATTTTATGTGTTCCCGTTGGCATCATATTAGCAAAGGCAACAATTTGATGATCTTTATTATAAACAACAGCAATCGGCGCTTGATTTAAATAATATTTATCAAAGAAACCCAGTGAAAAGCCTTTTTCATTACGACCATTTAACCAACTATCAGAAACATGCTTTAGTGATTGTAAAGTGGCATTATCAAACGGCGGTTGTAACATTGCAAATGTATACCCATTCCGTTTAAATTTATTCATTAATGCCCGTTCAGCTTTTCGATGATTGCCATGCATATTAAACTTAGATAATTCTACAAAACCTTCTTCACCAATCTTAATAAAATCAAAACCTAATTCATGTAAAGCCATAGTTAAATGACTAGAAATTTCATAAAAAACTAATGATAAGTTTTGCTTATCAGCAACAATCATAAATTCTTTAATAGCAGAGATAATTTTATCAGGATTACCAATTGGTTCACCCATAATAATCAATTTATTAGCTTTTTGTCGATATAAGAAAAAGACTTGATCTTGACCATTTTCTTGATAATAATAAACCGATTTATCACGTAAATACGCTAAATGACTAACTTCATTACCACCATAATTAGTAATAATATTACGAATACGTTGTGCATCAAATTTACCATGCAAAGTATTACCCATGGATAAATAATGGAAAATTACGTACAACGTTACAGCAGCTAAAATGACACTAATAAAGCTTTCAAGTAATAATTGTTCTGAAGGGAACAAAAATTGCAATGGAATAGCATGGCGATGATGAATATAAGGCGTATTGTAGAAATAAGCAATCGCATAAAAGATAAAACTACATGCAAAGAAAATACCATCAACTAGCCGATCACCCCATGATAGTTGTAAACGATCACGTGTTAATTCATTTTTAGTTAATAGCATGGCAATTAAAACAATTCCCAAGAAAATTACAAAACGAATCGACCAATCACGATATAAAGTATTAAGCATCGCAATTACTAAAAGAATCACAGTTGGCCAATATGCTTTTTTTACTTTATTAGCGATACCACGTGCGAAACCCAATAGTAAAAACGCCATTAAAATATTAGTGGTCCGGTCAATAAAAATGAAAGTATAAGGATATAACTGTTGGAAAAAGTGATTATCTAAAGCAATATCAGGAACAGTGGCAATCACTAATAACATTGCCACTGAAAAATACAAGAATACTACAATAAAGACATGAGCAATTTTTTCTAATAATCGTTTTGGCAAGCCCTCTAGTGCTTTGTTAAAACGTCCACCCGCATCATGAATGAAGAAGATAACTCCTACTAAAAACGGAAATATGTAGTAAAACAACCGATAAAATAATAACCAAACGACCGCAACACTACTATCAATTCCTAAAGCGCTAAGTTCAGTAATCATAATCACATCAAAAGAACCTAAGCCACCGGGTAACATTGAAATCTCACCGATAACATTAGCAACCATAAATAATGGCAAGACAGCTAAAAAATTAACAGGTAACTTCATTAAATAACCAATTAATAAAAAGAAACCAGCCGCAAAGCCCCATTCAAAGATAGAACCTGTGGTTAAGCTAATTTGACGCTTAGTGGTTAAATCAGCAAAAAATTTTGCGTCTTTTAAATGCGTAATAATCATTAAAATAGGAAAGTACAAGCCACCACCTAATAACCAAATCCAGTAATGAGCATAAGCACTACCAATATGAAAAACAAAAACTAAAATCAACGCAAGCAAACACCAAATTGACAAGCCTGACAATAAAAATAACGCGATTTTGGAAATAGCAAAAAGAATTTGTTTTTGGGTAGCATTTTTCCCATAAAAATGGGCCCGTAAACTAGCACCTAAAAAACCACCAAAACCTAAAATATTAGTAAAACTGTTTACTGTCCATCCTGATTGAAAAACATAACTCGGTTTATAATCTCCCGGCAAAAAATGAACAATTTCCCGATCATAGTTAAGCATTGGCAGAATTGCAATAAAACCACACACCAGTAAAATTAGCAATGTTAATGGACTTTGTGTTGCCAAACTTGCTTTCACTTGTTGACCATTCAAGTCACGACCAATACGGCCAACCTCGATAATGACATAGACCAAAACCGCCATCACGAAAATGGCCTTCAAAAGGTTAAGATGACGTTGAATGAAGTTCCAAACCCGTTGTATGTATGCTTTCACGTTCAATATCCTTACTTTCTTAAAAGAATCACTTTATTTAAATATTATAAAGGATATCCTAATGCGATGCGACCAAAACCCAAATTTATAAATAAAAATCGTAAGAATTATTCTTACGATTTTTATTTTATTAAATTGATGCTATTAAATTATTCAAAATATGCACACTCATTGAAACGTATATATTTTTACTACGATAATAACAAGTTGCCAAAATGCAGCCTAATATAGCATATACTAACCAACTCATAAAGTGGGTTTGTTCATGCATACAGCCAAAAATACACCCATCAATGATAATGGCTAACAGTGCACTTTTGCCATGCATATGTTTAAAAAAATAATTAAAAAAGAAACCACGGAAAATTAATTCTTCCATTATTGGTGCAAAAATGACACCAAACCAAAACATTGCTTGCGGATTACCTTGGGTTAATTGGTTAACCATTTGTTGATTAGCTGAATCATTAGCCGTTTGTACATGCAAATGAATACTTAGTATATTCAATGCAATCTCCATAATAAAAATACTTAATAACCCACTAATAATAATCTTAACATCATGCCAATTAGGCCAATGTGGCCGGTATTTTTCATAATTATGATTATGCAGTTGGCGATAATAACGCCATAACATAAAAGCAATAATCACAAACGAAGTTAAATAAAAAACAAAATACCATCGTTTTAACATTAATGATGGTAAATGTTGTGTTTGTTGCCAAACTATTAAACTAGCAATAATTTGGTCAAGCATAAAAAACAAGAATAATTTAATTAAGCACCAAATGTCATAACTAATTTGTTTTAATATATTCATATCTTATAATTATTTAAAAAATGGCGTTCGCATAAAACGAACGCCATTTTAATTATTAACTAACAGTAATTAAATTACTTCAAAGTTACAGATGCACCAACATCTTCAAGTTTGGACTTGATGTCTTCTGCTTCATCCTTTGAAGCGCCTTCTTTGATAACTGATGGTGCGTTATCAACTAATTCCTTAGATTCTTTCAAGCCATTACCTGTGATTTCACGAACTGCCTTGATAACCTTGATCTTTTCTTGACCAACTGATGTTAATTCAACATCAAAGCTGTCTTTTTCAGCAGCAGCATCGGCACCTGCAGCACCTGCAGCAGCAACTGGAGCAGCAGCTGAAACACCAAATTCATCTTCGATTGCTTTAACTAAGTCGTTTAATTCTAAGATTGTTGCATCTTTTAATTGTGCAATAATAGCATCTTTATCTAAAGCCATTATATTTACCTCCGTAAAATATTCGTTTATTTAAAATTAGTAATCATTAATTAAGCTGTGATTAAGCAGCTGGTTCGTCACCGCCGTCTGCTTCTTTCTTTTCAGCAACAGCTTTAACAGCATATGCAAAGTTGCGAACTGGTGCTTGAAGAACTGAAAGTAACATTGATAATAAACCATCGCGGTCTGGTAACTTAGCCAATTCATTAATTTCATCTAAGCTAGCAACCTTGTTTTCAATGATACCACCCTTAATTTCAAGAGCTTCAGCATTCTTAGCAAACTTAGCAATGATACGTGCAGGAGCAACAACATCATCATTTGAAAATGCAACAGCAGTTGGTCCAGCAAATACTTCATCTAAGCCTTCATAGCCCATTTTTTCAGCGGCACGACGTAAGTAAGAGTTCTTGATAACTTCAAATTGTACGTTAGCTTCGCGTAATTGCTTACGTAATTCAGTTACTTCGGCAACTGTTAAACCACGATAGTCAACAATAACAACAGAAGCAGCATCATCAAACTTTTTAGCAATATCATCAACGATTTGCTTCTTACGATTTAAAATAGCTTCACTACTCATTAATTTCACCTCCATCATTAAGTATCGGAGACTAAAAAAGCCTCCTGTCTACACCAAGACAGAAAGGCAACCGTTCATTTCCTCGGCAGGATATTAAGGCTTACGCCACCTGAGTCTTAGGTAGATATCAACTGTTTTAAATAATAACTGTTATCATCAGTAATGTCAATAGTAATTTAACTTAATTAATTACGGTCATTACCATTCATGTTAACAATAATTTGTAAAATGTATAAGAATAAATTCAAGAAATCTAAGTAAAGATTTAAAGCACCAGTAATAGCTAAACCCTTGGTAATTACGGCAAAATCATTAATAGGCATGCCGTTATTAATGGCTGTACCATACAAATTTACTAGGGATTGGGTATCCCAAGCAATTAAAATTAAAAAGACTGCAACCATTGCGTATGACAAGAAGAAAGCTAGCATGCTTGAATGAAAAATCATATTAAGCAAAGTAGCTGCAATGCCACCCCAAAGTAAACCAATGGCAAAACGACCCCAGCGACTCAAATCACGATCAGTCCGACGCCCATACAGTGACATTCCTAAAAAAGCAATTACTGTTGTCGCTAACGAAATTAAAACATATCGTGGTTCAACAAAGATAATTGAGCCAGCCATATCAAAGCCAAACAAGACCGAAATAACAGCAAACCAAACTAGACTACGTTGCGGATTTTTCATCGCATTACGAGAAATAGCAAAAGTTACAAAAAATGGTGCGATCAAAATAACCATCCATATAATTGAATGACGTGTTACAAATGATAACCATGCTGTTTGCATTGGTCCTACTAAAATATAAGTTACTACGGCAGTTAAAATTAAGCCAAAGGCCATATAACGATAAACACTAGTTAAAAAAGCATTCAAGCCACTTTGTTCACTGGCTGTTCGCATATTGTTATTCATTTAAATTTCACTCCTTTAGTATTTATCATTGTATTCATCATTATAATATAACCATTTGGATTAACAAAGCTATTAATTTAAACTTATATATTACTTATACTTTTACTAATCTTCAACATCTAATTCGTTATCAGTAGTTGTTGACATCGGCATTGTTTGACTAATTTTTTTAGCTTGGCGTTCTTGATAAACAATGTAACCCAACAACATTAATGATAAAATAGCCGCACTGTATAAAATAATATCATTAGCAATCCAACCAAATTTAGCAACCAAGGCACCGATTAACGCCGTTGCTAAGGTTTCGCCAAAAATATATTGGAAAAAGCCCATAAACCCTGTTGACGAACCAACCGCAAATTTAGGAACAGCTTCGTTAACCATTAAACCAACTAATGTTAATGGCGCATAGATCAAACTACTCATAATAATTAATGCAATTACAATAATGACATGATTATTACTTAAAAAATATGTAGTTAAGCAAACTAATAAGCCTAATACACAACCAATACATACAACTGCACGATGATCTTTTAAAAAATCTGATAAAGCTCCTAAAATGATAACTCCCGGTACTGCCGATAATTCGAAAATACCAACCAACCATTTTGAAAAGTCAGGAGTAAATCCCTTAAATTGCGTCAAATAACTTGGAATCCAACTCATTATGCCATATCGAACTAAATATAAACTCATTGATGTTAATGTAATCGCCCAAACAACTTTATTTTTTAAAATATATTTAACAAAAATTTGTGGCAAGGTAAGGTTCGTTAATTCAGCAGCTGATTTTTTACCATCATCAAGAAGTACTTCATCACCAGTAAATTCCGTAATGCTTGGTAAGCCCACTGTCGTAGGTCGATCGCTACCAGCCCAAAGAATAAATATTGCAATAATAATTGCGATTACTGAAGCTGTGTAAAATACGGCACGAATTGAACCCGTAAATAATAATGTGGCTAACTGCACAACTGCAACACATGCGAATGCACCAGCATTATGAGCTGATGACCAGATTGAATAAACCGTACCACGCCATTTTTTACCCCACCACAGTTGGATTGTACGTTGACAAGCAGCGGCGCCCATACCTTGAGTAATTGACATCACTAGCATCAATAACATCATTACATAAAGATTACGAGTTGAACCTAATCCTAAATTTAAAAGTGCAGAAGCAAATAAACCTGTTGCTAAATACCGTTTCGGATTACTTTTATCACTTAATGCCCCCATAAATAATTTAGAAATTCCATAACCAACGCCAAAGCACGACATTACTATACCAATATCAGCGGTTGTAAAATGATATTGCTTCATAATATCATTTTGCTCGGTGGTAAAAATCAAACGAATGATATAATAACCAATATATCCTATACACAATGACAAAATAACTCCAGTTTGTCGCCATTTATATGTGGAAGCAATTTTATTTTTTGGTACTTTATATTCAGCATCTGGTGCTGGTTTTAAAAATGAAAACATAATATCCTTCTCCTTTTAAGGTATACCAATTTGATATTCACATCTTATCACATTGTGTAATCGTTTTCAAATATTAATATAAAAAAAGCAGGTTAAATTAAATTTAACCTGCTTATAAACTAATACAATTTAATTAATTGTTGATATTAAAAACTTGCTGAATCAACTTTGACACCTGGACCAAATGTTGATGAAGCTACTAAGCTCTTAATATAAACACCTTTAGTTGAAGCTGGACGAGCCTTAACGATAGCATCATTTAATGCTGCAAAGTTTTCTACTAACTTATCATCATCAAATGATACCTTACCGATAGGTGCATGAATAATACCAGTTTTATCAACCCGGTATGCAACTTGACCAGCCTTAATATCATTAACAGCTTTAGTTACATCCATTGTAACTGTTCCTGTCTTAGGGTTTGGCATCATGCCTTTAGGTCCTAAAATACGACCTAAACGACCAACTTTAGCCATCATCATTGGTGTTGCTACAACAACATCAAAGTCTAACCAACCATCTTGAATCTTTTGAACTAAATCATCAGAACCAACAAAGTCAGCGCCAGCAGCTTCAGCTTGTTTTGCTTGTTCGCCTTCAGCAAATACAACAACGCGTTGTGTTTTACCAGTACCATTTGGTAATACAATAGCGCCACGAATTTGTTGATCAGCTTGTTTTGGATCAACATTCAAGCGGTAAGCAACGGAAATAGTTGCGTCAAACTTGGCATAGTCAATTTTTTTAACTAATGCAATTGCATCTTTTACTGCATATAATTTGCTTTCATCTACTTGTTTTGCAGCTTCGCGGTAGTTTTTACCTCTTTTAGCCATGTGTGTTCCTCCTTGCAATTGTGGTCACTGGGCAATGCCCTTCCACTTGATTTATCAACTTTTATTGACAATCCGACTGAATTCGTTTAATTAGCCTTCAACAACTTCGAAGCCCATTGAACGAGCAGTACCTTCAACCATGCGCATTGCTGCTTCAATGTCAGCTGCGTTTAGGTCTTGCATCTTAGTTTCAGCGATTTCCTTAACTTGTGCCTTAGTTACCTTAGCAACTTTGTTACGGTTAGGTTCGCCAGAACCGTGTTCAACACCAGCGGCTTTCTTTAATAAGACGGCTGCAGGTGGTGTCTTAGTAATGAATTCAAATGAATGATCTTCATATACTGTAATAACAACTGGAATGATCATCCCAGCTTGATCAGCAGTACGAGCATTAAATTCTTTAGTAAAGCCCATAATGTTGACACCTGCTTGGCCTAATGCAGGACCAACAGGTGGAGCTGGAGTTGCTTTGCCGGCTGGGATTTGTAATTTAACAATATTTGCTACTTTTTTAGCCACGAAACATACCTCCTCAGTTCGTGATGTGGTAAGATGATTCTCAATTTTGAATCTCCCACTTGTATACAGAAGCATACTTTGATAGTGTAGCATGCTTGCTATAACTTCTCAAGTCCAAATTATAATTTATCAACTTGGTCAAAATCTAATTCTGCACTAGTTTCGCGATCAAACATATTAATATTAACCTTTAATTTCATTTTTTCAGAATCAATTGCAGTAATTTTACCAATTAATTGGGCAAAAGCACCGTCAACAATTTTTACTGATTCACCAACTTCAAAATTAGTATCATGATCACGATGATTTAAACCTAAAGATTGTAAAATATTATCAACTTCTTCTGGCAAAAGTGGTGCTGGCTTACTACCAGCGCCATGACTACCAACAAAGCCGGTTACTCCTGGGGTATTTCGTGCAACAAACCATGATTCATCAGTCATTACCATTTGTACTAAAACGTAACCAGGAAAGTCATTGATAACTTCGACTTTATCTTTGCCGTCCTTAGTTTTTTCATGATGTTCTTTAGCAGGAACAATAACATCAAAAATGTAATCTTCCATTCCCATTGATTGGGCACGTGAAATTAAGTTTGTTTTTACTTTATTTTCATAACCAGCATATGTATGTAAAACATACCATTGTTTTTCTGCAGTTTCAGCCATAATATTTCTCCTTATTTTAAAGCAAAATAAAAAACCGTCGCCTACGCAATCGGTTTTTATATTAATTATTATAACAACTAATTAGCCAAAAATAAACTAGCCAACAATTAAATGGAGAATTCCTTGCAGAATCCAATCAGTTAAAGCAAAGAAAATAGCAAACAAGAGTGAAGTTACTATAACAACCCAAGTATCATGCCGCGTTTCCTTTGCTGTTGGCCATGTTACTAATTTCATTTCAGCAAAAACACTTTTAATAAAACGAATTGGATGCATAAATTGTTTTTCCTTCCTAGCGCGTTTCTTTATGCAAAGTTACTTTGCCACAACGTTTACAAAATTTATTAAGTTCTAAACGAACAGTACGTTTTTTATTTTCAGGAACAAAATAGTTATGTGATCCACAAACTGAGCAAGCTAACGGAACTTTACGAACACTCATCTACTTTTCTCCTTACAATAATAATTATTTTAACTTTAGCATGAATAAAAAAATAGTTCAAATTAAGAATAGAGATTACTAATTCTCACATTCATTTTTCCATTTTTTGATAAATTTACGAAACTTGTAACGAACACGACCGAGACCACGATTAGCTTTTTTTAAGTCATCGACAGTTTGAATTAATAACATTTCCATTGTCATTTCGCCTTTTAAAACTTGGTAGCAAACATATTCAAATGGTGATAACTCTTTAATAAATTCTTCTAAAATTTCATTAGTTTGTTGTACTTCATGTGGCGTACTTGCAGTTACTAATTCTAGATAATGTAAATCATCATCTAACGATACTGATTTATGGTTAGCACTACGTTTAGCTGCTAATTCACGACGCATAATCGATTTCAGATGATTAGATAAGCAACAACGATAATACGTACTAAATCGAACTAAAACACCAGGATTATAAGTACAACAAGCTTTATAAAAAGCAATATAGGCCTCCTGACGCCAATCATCATCGTAATGACGTAAATTATAGCCTTTCAATTCAGCCAACGTCATTGGTAAATATTTAATAAACAATTCTTTTAACGCTTGTGATTCACCTTTAGCGGCACGTTTAATTAAAGCATTTTCTTTTAAGATATTTGCTTGTTCAGCGCTAGTGCGTGATGTCATCATATTCATGGCCTCCGTTACTAGTGTCAAATAAGGATATCTAATTATTCAACCTATTTAACAATTAACAAATTTTAACATATATTAACAATCTTTCTTCACAATTGCAACACTTTTTTCATTTGCTTAATTCATCACGCATTTTTTCTAATAAAAGCATTTGTTGGTTACTAAAAGTTTGCAATTTATAGTGACTATTCATTTTGCGAAATTGTTTAGTGTCGTTTTTTACTTCTTGACGAACACGCTGAATCTCTTGGCCAAATTCACGCGATGAAATACGTAAAGCTCCTCGTGAAAAAACAGTCCATTGTTCAGCTTGATCACTAGTAACGACGGTTAATTGAATGAGATGATTATTAACCTTACTTGCTAATTTTTCAATATAACTATCTGCTGTTTCATCTTGTTGGGTGAAAACAACTTCAAGATTATAGTGATCGTAACGTTGGGTAATTCCCGGAACGTACATTGCATCAAATACAACAGTAATTTCAGCTTCTGTGTAACGGCGATACTCAGTCAAAATTTCTAATAAACGATCACGTGCCTTAGCTAATTGATTTTGTTCTTTTAATTGTGCTAATTCGGGCCAATTACCAATAACGTTATAACCATCAATAATCATTATTTGCTTTTTCATTAATGACCACCTAAGGGATGACGACTATTAAATGCTTGATATAATAAAATACTTGTAGCCACACTAGCATTTAAGCTTTGTACATGACCGATCATAGGAATTGTGAGCGTTTGATCCATTACTTTTTGTAAGCCAGGTGAGATGCCCTTACCTTCGTTGCCAATGACTAGACCAGTAGGTCCACTAGCATCCCACCGGCGGTAATCTTCGCCATGCATCATCGTACCAAAAATCCATAAACCGCGTTTCTTCAATTCATTAATTGTTTTCACTAAGTTAGTAACGCGTACTACTGGCACATGTTCAATTGCACCTGTGGACGTTTTCGCCACAGTTGACGTCAACCCAACCGAACGATGCTTAGGAATGATAATACCATGCACACCAACGGCATCAGCAGTTCGCATAATTGAACCTAAATTATGTGGATCCTCAAGATTATCTAAAATCAAGAAAAATGGTGGTTCATTTTTAGCCGCCGCATTAGCAAATAAATCATCTAAAGTCGCATAAGCATAAGGTGTAATTGCCAAAATAATGCCCTGGTGATTTTGATTATCACTCATCATATCTAGTTTTTGTTTAGGAACTTGTTGAACAATAATTTTCTTTTTCTTGGCAATCTGTATAACTTCACCAAAGAAATCATTTCGTAAACCTGTTTGCATAAAAATTTTGTTAATTCGCTTACTATCGTTCAACTTTAAAGTTTCCATTGCCGCATGACGACCAATTACAAAATCTTTTTGTGCTTGTTGCTTTAAAATTTCATCATCAGATGGACGTCGTAAGTGCGTATTACTCATCTGTTTCACCTGCCTCTACTTTATTAATACACCATTGTGCTAGTTCATTGATACGTTCACTTTGTTGCGATAAAGCCAAATATCCAAAAATAGCTTCAAAGCCCGTCGAAATTCGATAAGTAATTGCATCTGTATGTTTTGCTTTCGTATGACTTTGGGCATTGCGACCACGTTTAAAATACGATTTCTCTTCATCAGTTAAAATATTATTAGCATCCATTAATTTAATTAATGCAGCTTGTGCTTTGGCTGACACAAAATGTGTTGCCCGGTGTTGTAAATAATTAGGTTTAGTGTAACCCATCATTAATAAGTGTTGTCTAACATAAACTTCATATACCGCATCACCTAAATATGCCAAAGCAATGCCATTCATTTGTTGATAATTAGTTTTCACGACGCCATCTCGTTCCCTGAGGAGTATCCTCTAAAATAATACCGCGTTCACGTAACATATCACGAATTTCATCACTACGAGCGAAATTCTTTTGTTGCCGTGCCATATTGCGTTCATTAATTAATTGATTAATATCATCAGGTAATAATTCCGTTTGTTTTTGAAAAGATATTCCAAAAATCATTAACCAATCAGTAAATGTTTTTAAGATTTTTTCTAAAGTATCACGATAAACATATTGATATTCCGCGTATTCATTCATTAGTTTAGCTAATGCGTAAACAGCTGTTAAACCATTTTGAACATTAATATCATCATCCATTGCCGTGATAAAATCATTAATAATTTGTTGTAATTTATTCTCAATTCGATCATCTTGACCATTAATTGCGTCATCATGACGATATGATAAATTATCAAAAGCATTTTTTAATTTGTTTAATGTTTCTTTGCTTTGTAGCAATGCTTGTTGCGTATAATTAATTGGGTGACGATATTGAGTACTTGCTAAAAAGAAGCGTACTACTTGGGGATCAACTTGTTTAATTAATTCATGTACTGTAATAAAGTTACCAAGTGATTTGCTCATTTTTTCAGCATCTTTACCCACAGTAACAAAACCATTGTGTAACCAGTAATGAACAAATGTTTGTCCATAGCGAGCTTGACTTTGTGCAATTTCATTTTCATGATGAGGAAATTCTAAGTCTTGACCACCACCATGAATATCAATCGTTGGTGCTAAATATTTTGTAGCCATAACAGAGCATTCAATATGCCAACCGGGACGTCCCATTCCCCATGGTGATTGCCAAGCAATTTCATCAGGTTCTTTTTGAGCTTTCCACAAAGCAAAATCAATTGGGTCTTCTTTCAAAGCTAATTCTTGATTGCTAACATGTTGACTAGCACCTTCTTCAAGTTCGTCAATATTTTGACCAGATAATTTACCATAATCTTTGAACTTACGCGTTCGGTAATAAACATTGCCATCAACTACATAAGCATAACCTTCATCAATAAGTTTGTTAACAAAGTTAATAATATCAGTAATATTCTCTGTTGCTCGTGGATTTAAAGTAGCTGGTTTAATATTAAGAGCCGCTGTATCTTCACGATATGCATTGATATATTTATCAGCTAATTGTGCTACGCTAATACCATCTTGACGAGCTTGTTTAATCATCTTATCGTCAACATCTGTAAAGTTTGAAACAAATTCAACTTGATAACCACGATATTCAAGGTAACGACGAATAGTATCAAAGGCTACAACCGAACGGGCGTTGCCAATGTGAATGTAATTATAAACGGTTGGCCCACAAACATACATTGTAACTTTACCAGGAACAATCGGCTTAAATTCCTCTTTTTGTTGTGTCAACGTATTAAATAACTGCACAGTTTTATTTCCTTTCTATCCAAAATACGGCGGATGATTTAATTAACCATCCGCCGCACTAATTTAACATAAAATTAATTCAATCTAATTAAAATTGATCCATTTCATTCAACGTGTCTGCCAAGTTTGCCAATGCTTTGTCACGACCCATTAATTCCAAAGTTTCTGGTAATTGCGGTCCATGCATTTCACGTGTTGTAGCAATACGAATTGGCATGTATAACTTGCGACCCCGTACTTTTGTAACCTTATGAACATCATTGATAGCATTCTTGATTGCAAAAGCAGTAAAGACCGGCATTGTTTTCGCACGTTGGGCAAATTCTTCTAAAACGATCCGTGCACTTGGATCAGCTAATTCTTTTCGTTCATCATCATTTAAATCAGCTGGTTCTTCGAAGAATAATGTTGATAATTCAACAATTTGTTGCGTATAACTCATATTGTCAGTATATAAACTAATTAACTGACGTGCCCATTCAATGGTCTTAGCATCAGGATCAGCTTGAATACGACCTGCTTTAATCAAATTATGCAATGATAAAGCAGTAATTTCACTTGGATCTGTCTTCTTAATATATTGATTATTTACCCATTCAAGTTTACTCTTATCAAAACGTGCCGGTGAGCGACTTAACCGTGAAGGATCAAATTCTTTAATAGCTTCTTTCCGACTAAGAATTTCATTGGTACCCTTTGGTGACCAACCAAGTAAAGTAATAAAGTTAAACATTGCTTCTGGTAAGTAACCTAATTCACGATATTGTTCAATGAATTGTAATGTAGTTTCGTCACGTTTACTTAACTTACGACCCGTTTCTGCTTTAACAATTAATGTCATATGTCCAAAAATTGGTCGTTCCCAGCCAAAAGCATCATAAATCATTAATTGCTTTGGCGTATTAGCAACATGATCATCACCACGCAAAACGTGACTGATTTCCATTAAATGGTCATCAATTACAACGCAGAAGTTATATGTTGGAATTCCATTAGCCTTTTCAATAATCCAGTCACCACTTAGTGAATCACTATTGATGCAAACATGACCTTTAACCATGTCATCCCATTCATAGTTATGATTCTTTGGTACATGAATACGAATAGCAGGTTTCAAGCCTTTAGCTTTAGCAGCAGCAATTTTTTGTGCTTTTTCTTCATCAGTCATGCCTTCGTATTCATAAATATAATGTGGCATTTCTCCACGTGCTTTTTGTTCTTCACGTTCAGCTTCAAGTTCTTCTTCTGTCTTAAATGATTCGTAAGCAATACCTTTATCAAGCAATTCTTGAACATATTTTCTATAAATATCTAAGCGTTCAGTTTGCCGATATGGACCATACTTGCCAGGTTTGTCCGGACCTTCATCCCAATCAATTCCTAACCATTTTAAGTTTTCTAACTGACTCCGTTCACCATCGGCAACATTCCGTTTAATATCAGTATCTTCAATACGAATAACAAATGTACCACCTGTATGTCGTGCAAACAAGTAGTTAAATAAAGCTGTCCGCGCATTACCAATGTGTAAATGTCCAGTTGGACTTGGCGCATAACGAACACGGATTTTCTTATTTTCCACCCTAAACACCTCTTATAGTCTTATTTACAATTATAAGTTTAATGCATGCAGTTAAGTAAATAAAGGTATTTATCTAAAATAATTATTTATTAGTACCTGTTTTTAAGCTTTTAGTTAGTTGCGCTGGTTTAGCAAAAATCATTCGTCCAGCAGCCGTTTGTAAAGCACTAGTTACAATTACTTCTAATGTTTTATTAAGATATTTTTGCCCTTCTTCAACGACAATCATCGTACCATCATCTAGGTAAGCTACTCCTTGTTGTCGTTCCGTACCGGCTTTAATTACGGTAACAGTCATTTTTTCACCAGGTAAAACCACTGGTTTTAAAATGCTGGCTAATTTATTAATATTTAAAACTGGTACTTTTTGAAATTCACAGACTTTACTTAAATTAAAATCGTTTGTAACTACGATCCCGTCAATCATTTTTGCTAATTTTACTAATTTAGTATCTACTTCTTTAGTATCTTCAAAATCACCATCATACATTTGGATGTGCATTGCTGGATCTTTTTGCATTTGGTTTAAAATATCCAGACCACGACGACCACGCACTCTTTTAATACTATCAGCTGAATCAGAAATTAATTGTAATTCATGTAAAACAAAGGTTGGTACTAATAATGTACCCTCAACAAATCCTGTTTTGGCAATATCATAAATGCGTCCATCAATAATTACACTTGTATCTAATAATTTATAACGATGAAAATTTTCACCACTATCTTGACTTAAAATCTCGCCTTTAACAGCTTCATTTTCTTTATCACCATTACGACGATGTAAACGAAATACATGTCCCCATTCTTTACGACGCGTTGTGCCCAAGCGAAAGCCAAGATAACCTAAAACAACCATTAACGTGATGGGAATCAACGTATTAGTTAAAAAAATATGAGTATGGTAAAGCGGAACCGAAATAATATTAGCTAACACTAAACCAACAATTAAAAAAATTACTCCAAAAAATAAGTATGCTGGTGTTTGTTTAGCAAGATAATTTTCAATCTTCCTAAACTGAGTAAGTAATGGATTAACGAATAATAATGATAATAAAGCGAAAATAATTGCACCAATAATGCCATTAGTAACATTATTGTTTAATAAAAATAAATTGCCTAAACCCATTACTGCCCAAAGTTTAGGTAAAAACCAAATTCCGGTACCTAACCCGATCAAGGTCGATAAAATAATTACTATGTGACGTCGCATTATCTTTCCTCCTTATAATTCTATTTTTATTAATTTAAAACATAATGCAATGCTTGCGACAAAGTCAATACACCAACGACCTCAATATTATCGGGCGGAGTCCAGCCTTGTAAGTTATGTTTAGGAATAAAAACACGTTTAAAGCCTAGTTTAGCCGCCTCAGCAACACGTTGTTCAATGCGATTAACCCGCCTAATTTCACCAGTTAAACCAATTTCACCAATAAAACAATCAGTTGGTGGAATTTCAATATTACGGTAACTTGACGCAATTGCTACAGCCATTGCCAAATCAATTGCTGGTTCGTCCAAACGAACGCCACCAGTAGCTTTCAAATAAGCATCTTGATTTTGTAACATTAAATTAGCTCGTTTTTCTAAAACAGCCATAATCACTGAAACACGATTATGATCCAATCCAGTTGAAGTTCGCTTAGCATTTCCAAATAATGTTGGTGTGATTAAGGCTTGAATTTCAACTAAAATGGGCCGGGTTCCTTCCATTGAAACAACCACAGCAGACCCTGTTGCTCCTGCAAGTCGTTCTTCCAAAAAGATCTCTGAAGGATTAGCAACTTCTTGCAGGCCATCATAGCGCATCTCAAAAATACCGATTTCATTAGTTGAACCAAAACGATTTTTTACCGAACGCAAAATACGATAAGTATGGTGCATATCTCCTTCAAAATAAAGGACTGTATCGACCATATGTTCCAAGATTTTAGGACCAGCAATAGCGCCATCTTTAGTAACATGTCCCACAATAAAAGTGGTAATTTGTTTAGCTTTGGCAATTCGCATTAATTCACCAGTAATTGCGCGTACTTGTGAAACACTTCCAATTGCCGAATTCAGTTCTGGTTCATTCATAGTCTGAATTGAGTCAATTACCAAATAATCTGGATTAACTTCATCGATGGCTTTTTTTATTTGTTCCATATCTGTTTCAGGAAATAAATACAAATTATTGCCGCTAACATGTAACCGATTAGCACGCATTTTAATTTGATTAGCACTTTCTTCGCCAGAAACGTACAAAACTTTACCACCAATGTCTTGTAATTGTCCAGACACTTGTAATAATAAAGTTGATTTACCAATTCCTGGATCACCGCCAATTAAAACTAACGAACCTGGAACAACACCACCACCTAATACACGATTAAGTTCATTAAGTTGCGTTTTAACTCGTGGCTCTTCTTCTATTGAAACATCTTGTAAACGTTCTGGATGAGTTACTTGTTGTCGTAACCCGTTAGTTCGTAATGAGGTGGCTTTCGGTTCTACTTGTTCTTCGATAAACTGATTCCAAGCACCGCAATTAGGACATTTACCTAAATAACGTGGTGATATATAACCACAATTTTGACAAACATATTGTGTTTTCGCTTTTGCCATCTTAATAAAACCTCACCTATAATCCCGTTGAACCAAAACTACCACTACGTTTATTAGTAATTTTGCTTTCATTATCAACTGTTAAATATGGCATAAAAATACCTTGTGCAATTCGTTCACCTTTGCGAATAATACGATCACGGGGACCATAGTTAATTAATTGTACAAAAATTTCGCCTTCATTATCAGTGTTATTATAGTAATCAGCATCAATTACTCCAATCCCATTGGGTAAAATTAATCCTTTTTTTAAAGGATTGCTCGAACGCTCGGCTAAAATTAATACTTCATTAGGTTGCATATAAGCTTTAATACCCGTAGGTACTAAAAATGGCTTTAAAGTATTATCAGCGCGCTTTAAGTCATCGCTTGTTAGTTGGTGCTCATTTTGAATTAAACGAAACAAACGAATAAAGTTATAACGCCAAATTGAGGGCAATAAAAAATCTTCGGCACATTCAAAATCATAACCGGCCGCATGTTTGGTCTGTCGTTGTGGTAAATGAAGACCTTTACCTTGATAACGCGATACAATTTCAAAACCACGTGTTTTCATAAAAATAAACTCTTTCTATTTTAATTTGTAGAATATGTTGGTATTTACTTATTATCCCATTTTTGATAAGCAAGCATTAAGTTATCTAGTGTTAATTGACTAGTATCAGTAACATTAAAATCAGCTGCTGTTAATTCATGGGAATTACCGATGCCAACACTAAATTGCCCAGCGGCATTAATTGCCTGAACGCCAATGGGTGCATCTTCCAGGGAAATAATATCATGATTAGCAACGTGCAGTGCTTCAGCTGCTTTTAAAAAGATTTCTGGATCAGGCTTACCTTGTTTTAAAGTAGTAGGATCAATTTCAATATCAAAATATTTAGTTAATCGTAATTTAGTCAAAATAGCCGCTGCATTTTGTGAAGCTGATGCCAAAGCTACTTTATATCCCTTAGCTTTAATATCTACTAATAAGGTATAAATTCCGGGCATAACATCAGCCGGAGTGATATTTTTAATATATTCTTGGTAATATTGATTTTTTTGTGCTGCTAATTGCTGCTTTTGAGCTGGTAAGTATTTATCATCTTGATGCGCCCAAGCTAATATTTTATTTAACGAATCAATACGGTCTAAACTTTTTAAAGATTCACCAATCGTTTCATTTAATTGGATGCCAATAGATGCAGCCATTTTTTGCCAAGCTTGAAAATGATAAGCAGTTGTATCAATAACAACGCCATCTAAATCAAAAATAAAACCTTTTAACATATCTTGTTACTCCCTTTTGATAAGATTATAACAAAAAGAGCGCCCACCAGCGCTCCTAGCAATTTGTTTAATGCTTTATTTAACTTTTGTCTTTTTTCGCAATTCAAGTTCAATTTGTTCAAGTGATTTACCACGTGTTTCTGGAACACAAAAAATAACAAAGAAAATAGATAAAATAGCAAAGGCCGCAAAGACTAAAAATGGTCCACCGATTTTATCATGACATAAATTCAATAATGATAAGAAGAATTGTGTAACTAAAAAGTTACCAATCCAGTTAGCTGCTGAACCAATTGAATTACCAATACCCCGCACATTTAATGGGAAAATTTCACCAATTAAAATCCAGGCAATCGGTCCCCACGAAATCGCGAAACCAAAAATATATAATGCAATAAATAGCATGGTTGGCACGGCTGCATCTTTGATACTCATCGTAAAACTCATAATTGAAATAATAATTAATGAAAGAGCCATAACTACCGAGCCAAAAAGCAAGAAAGTTTTGCGATTAAACTTATCCATGATAATAGTTGCTAAAATAGTTGTTAAAAAGTTAACTACACCAATCCCAACTGAAATCCAAATTGCCTTATTATCAGGAAAATTAAAGCCCTTAATAAATACCTGCGGTAAATAATAAATAACTGAATTAATCCCCACTAATTGTTGTAAGAGCATAATACCAACTGCTACAAATACTGAAGGCTTAGCTACTTTAAATAATTCGCGAATTCCGCCTTGATTTTTATCCTGAGCAGCTATTTTTTCAATATTAGTTAATTCTTGATCCGGGTCAACGTTAGTCTTAGCCCGCAAAACGTGTAAAACTGCTCGTGCTTCAGTAATATTACCATTTTGTACTAAATAACGTGGTGATTCTGGTAGTAATAATGAACCAAATAATAATAAAATTGCCGGAATTAAGGCTGAACCTAGCATCCAACGCCAATCAGCCCATCCTAACAAGTTATGATGTAAAAAGCCAATGTTAGAAACATAAGCTAATAAAATACCGGCAGTAGTCATTAATTGAAACATTCCTGAAATAGAACCACGATGTTCAGTAGTTGCTAATTCAGCCAAATATGATGGTGTCAAACCAGATGCACCACCGACTGCTAAACCCAAAATAATTCTGGCAATTGCCATCGATACAAAGCCCGTTGCAAATGCTGATAATAATGAACCAGCAATGAAAAGTAGAGCGGAAATTAGTAACATTTTCCGACGACCGTATTTATCAGATAATGTGCCAATTGATAACGCACCAATTGAAGAACCTATTAAAACTGATGAAGTAACAAAACTAGTTTGGGCAATGCTTAAATGAAATGTACTTTCAATTAATGGCGAAGCACCAGAAATAATTCCCGTATCAAAGCCAAAAAGTAGACCACCTAAAGCGCCAAATATAAAAATAAAAGCTGTACTTAAATGGTGAACTTGATGTTTTGCGTTATTTGTCATATTAAACCTCCAAAATTTAAATGATAATATTAACTATACCACTTAGTAATTGTTTTTGTAAACGATTTCTAAAAACGCTTACAAAAAATTCAAAAATAAATGGTGTAATTACTTACACCATTCATCAATAATACTAAATATTTTCATCGTCGTCATCGTCATCAACTTCGGCTTTAAGTTGATCGATATCCTTGTCTTGACGCAAGACACTTAACCTTCTAATTGGTACCTTACCAAGAATTAAAGGCACGTGTTCTTCAACAACATCAGAATATTCAAGACCAAACCAATTAGCTGGTGTAATGGTAATCTTTTGTAAAAACAAACGCGCCTGAATAATCGCTTTTTCAAAACCATTAATTTGCGTTGATGGTGATAATTCTTCACGTAACATAACAAATGAAAAATCACCAACTTCACGATCAGGAATGGTAGTATACTTTTGCGGTTGTCGTTCCAATTCACCACTATTCATCATATCATTGATAATTTGGCGTAAGAAAACATTTACACGCTGTGATACCCGAAATCCTAAGTACAACTGTACATTAACCATATAATCAGTGCCATACATTTCAGTTGTATAAGCAGCTGTATATGGTTCATCGGTAACATTAACTGTTACAAACCAGTACACTTTAGCTCGTTTTGGCCTTTTATCTAAAATTGAATATAAAATATTCTTTTTAATTTTATTATTAGCCTTCACCCGTGTCATATAAACTAAATTAGTTGCAAATAGCGGATGACTTTCATCATGTGCTAAATCATGTAATTGTTGTTTATAAGCCAATAATGAAACATCTTTAATGCGATATGAATTATCGTTTTTAATGTAATCACCATATTGCCAAATAAACATAATAGCTAATAAAGCAACAGCGATTAATGCCGTTACAAAACCACCATGCATAAATTTTGCTGCACTGGAAATAAAGAAGACTGTTTCAATCGATCCGAAGAAGAACAGCATTAATAATGCTAAACCGCGATTTACCTTACGTAACCGCAAATATTGATATAGCAAAATCGTTGTCATCAGCATCGTAACGGTAATTGCTAGTCCGTAAGCGGCTTCCATATGGGCTGATGTTCTAAAGAAGAAAACAATTAAAACACAGACAATCCATAAAATATTATTTACAACCGGAATATACAACTGTCCCTTAAAATTAGTTGGATATGTAATTCGCAAACGTGGCAAAATACGTAGCCGAATTGCTTCAGCAACTAAGGTATATGAACCTGAAATCAATGCTTGTGAAGCGATGATTGCGGCCAAAGTTGCTAAAGCAACTCCAGTTAAACGCAACCAACTAGGCATCATATCATAAAATGGATTGAAATCAGATAAATGTTGGAAAAAGCCTGAAGCTTGATGTTTTTCAATCCAAACTGCTTGTCCACAGTAATTTAGCAATAAGCAAATTTTAACATATGGCCAGCTAGCATAAATATTACCACGGCCAACGTGACCAACATCAGAATATAATGCTTCCGCACCAGTTGTTGCTAAGAAAACATTTCCTAGAATCAATAAGCCCATTTTATTTTCCGGACTTACTAATAACTTAATAGCATAATATGGATTAATTGCTCGTAAAACAGTTAAATCACCGCATAAGTAAATAAAACCAATTACGCCTAAAAAAGTAAACCAAACTAACATGATTGGTCCAAATGCCTTACCAATCATTTCCGTACCATAACGTTGAATAATAAATAAAAACGATAAAATAGCAATAGTTACAATAATAACTTGGGTTTGGTTAGTAATTAGGACATGCTTAGCTACTGGTACACCACGTAAACCTTCAATGGCTGTGGTAACCGTAACAGCTGGAGTCAGCATTCCATCAGCTAGTAATGCGGCACCACCAATCATAGCCGGTACAATTAACCAACGTGCCCGTCGCCGTACTAAAGTGTATAAAGCAAAGATACCACCTTCACCCTTATTATCGGCACGTAAAGCAATTAAAACATACTTAATAGTTGTAATAATCGTCAAAGTCCAAAAAATCAAAGAAATGCTACCAATCAAAAAATCTTGATCGACGTGTTCAATACCACCATTACCTTCGATAATTGACTTCATAACGTATAATGGTGAAGTTCCGATATCACCATACACAACACCTAGAGTAATCAGTAGGCCTGCTAACGTTACGCGATTCCGATTCTTTTTAGCAGCATTTGCTTGTGGAGCATTTGAATCTGCCAAAACTAATCACCTCGTTATCAAAAAATATAAACAATAACATAGCAATTATTCTAACACTAATCGTTAGCTAGTTGCTATGTTATTTCAAATGAATATTGTTAAATTTTGATATATTGATAACCAGCTTGTTCATGTTGCGCTACTGCCAATAATCCAGCGGGAACAACTTTAATTTCAGCAATTAATTGCTCCGCATTAATATTAAATTTTTCCATTGAATTATGGCAAATTTCAAAAGTAACTTGCGGATATTTTTTAATAAATTGTTGATTATCAGTATCTAGATAGCCCTTAATCGCTGGGCCATTAACTTCAACAATTAAATCAGTATCTGGTGCAGCAGTTAAAATATGTTCAACATTGCCCTTAATCTTAGGCCATTTTTGTTCATCGTCTAAATGTAAAACTATTTTTAACATAATAAAACCCTCTTACTAACAATATATTATTAGTATAAGAGGGTTTTATTTTAAATTCTAATATTATGCCGTTTTTTCTGGTTTGCCGACAATAACAATTGCTACTAAACCAATAATAGTAATAATCGTTACGTAGACCCAACGCATGGCCAATTTAGTACCACCGAGATAGAAATCAGCAATCATCGCTACTAGCAAAATAGCGATCATTGCAATCCATTGTCCTTTAGTAAAGGCTTCGCCAACTTTACTACGTTCTTCACGCCGCCGTACATATGGCATTACTGCACCTAAACCGATTAACACAATAATTGCAATAATGTTAATTACTAATTCGTACCACCATGTATCAGAAAATTGTTTAACATCTTGTGGCGCAATTCCTAATACTGTTGCCACAGCAGTAACAATTAGCATCCACCAACCTACACCAAGTGCAAATTTATTATTCTTAATAAAGACATAATCAGAGTGATACTTGCCTTGTCGCATTTTAATAAATGCATAGAAAATCCAGCAAGTTACACCCGGAGAAATAATACCGTTTAAGTTTAATAACCAGTTAAAGATATCATTCATATCAGGTAAGAAGATACCTAAACCAATAATAAATGCACTCAATACACAAGTTAAAATGTAACCATTAATTGGTAAACCAGCATCATTCTTCTTTTGCAAGAATTTTGGCATGTATTTATTACCAGTATCAACAATTAACATCCGGGTCATCGCATCAAGCAAGACAGCTAATAAAGCACACATGTAAAATACTTGCGTCCATGCAAAGCAATACATGAAGAAATTACCGACATGGTAATGTTGTCCCAATGCTTGGAAAGCATAATATGAACCGTTCATTTTCAAATCATTTGGTAAATGATGAGCATTAAAGAATACCCCTAAAGAAAATGAACCAAAAATTGTTAAGAAAGCAGTCATTACGCCTAGCATAATCATTGCTTTCGGAAAATCACGTCCTGGTTTCTTCATTCGCGTAACAAATGGTGCTACTAATTCTGAACCATTCATCGCAAAAATTAGCAAACCAACTGTTGAGAAGTACTTAAATGTAAATTTTGGTAAAATAGCATGAAAATTCATTGGTTGCGTAGCAATATGACCACCCATAGCAATTGACGTGAATGTCATGATAACAAATAATACCGTCATCCCAAACATTGCAACACCGCCAATTGTACTTAAAACTTCCAATGAATGTTTAAAACGTGATTGTACAAAAATAAAGACAACAAAAACAACTAAGCTAAGCAAGGCAAAAAGACTATTAGATAAATGGTTTTCAAGCGCATCGCTACCATTAAAAGCCCAGCCTAAACCAACAACAACGGAGTTAGCAGTATCAACAACGTAAGGAATTGATGCAGCCCAATATGTCCAAGCAGTAAAGTAACCAAGAAATTCGCCGCTTGTACTGCGAACCCATGAACTTAAACCGCCACCGTCATCCTTAAAAGTTGAACCTAATTGGCCAACCATTAAAGTATACGGAATAACATATAAGAAAAGCATAATGACCCATGAGGTAATAACACTTAGACCTTGGTTTTGAAAGTTATAGATTAAATCATCAAAACCAATAACCGTAACAAAGTCCATCAATGCTAAAACAGGCCATGATATGTATGATTTATTGGGTTGATTATCAATATGTTCCAATAATCTATCCTCCTGCATAATTTTTACTACAATTATGCATTATACGCTGATTACTTTGTATAAACAATGCAAAAAATAAGTTATGATAAATTTACCATAACTTATGATGATTAATATATTTGAATTTTATTTAATGGCCAATAACGCAACTTAACTACGCCAACAACGCCACTGCGCTTAACAAAGCCAAAATAACGACTATCTTTTGAAACTGGACGATTATCTCCTAATACAAAGTACTCATTTTTAGGTACACGTGTTACTCCAAATAATTGCTGTAATGAGAAATTAGCAGTAAATGGAATGCCATTATTTAAATATTGATCAACAAAACTCTTCTTTAAATACGGCTGTGGGGTCTTTTTACCATTAATGTATAATTCATCATTTTTAACAGCAACACGATCACCAGGCATACCAATAACCCGCTTAATATAAAATTCACCAGGTGCATCTGGTGCCTTAATAATTACCACTTCATTTCGCTTAATTTTAGCATGACGGAATGCAATTAAACGATCACCTTGTTCAAAATTAGGTTCCATTGAAGGACCAAAAACTTCTTCATTAGCAATGACATACTTTAATAATAATTGTGTTACAAATAATGCCGCTGCAAAAATTACCACAATTTGAAATAATGATTTAAAAAATTCCACTATTTTCTGACTCAAAGGAAGTCAACACCTTTCACTACACTTATTTTTATTTTACTACTTTATTAACGCAACTCCATGATTTTTAAAATGTCGTAATGTTTTTATTAAAAATTAATCAGCAAACGCTTTATAATAAAAATGAAAGGATGAGTTTTTATGGGAAAAGTTTATGATGTAACATTCCACACCAGCGATGGTAAAGCCATTATTAAGCGTGGTGTTTATTCTGAACATACTGATGAACATATTTGGGAAGATGCTGTTGAAAAGTTTGATGCCGATCACATTTATATCAAAATGAATGATAAAACGTTAGTTTGTTTAACTAGAAAATATATCGTAAGAATTGATATGACCACAGTTGAAGGTCCCGTTGAAAAAGCAATCAAGCGGAATGACGAATTTCAAAATGTCATTTATACTTTCTCAAAAATGGGCTTATAAAAAACGCGATGATTATCATAATGATGATCATCGCGTTTTAATTTATAAACGTCTCAAAATAATTAATAATATTACCTTCTCTCAATTAATTTCTTACTTTTTTAAGGCAAGCCATTTTAACACGAATGGGACAGTCTAAATTAATTGAATCAGCATATGCACACATTACAAAGCGTTTCATTTCAACGCATGCTTCATGACGTGTCATATTGTGGTAAATACGATGTTCCCGTAAAACATTACCGTTAAAATCTTTAAACGTTGCTGTAACATCTAAATCATTATTACCAACTAAATTAGCCAATAATGTCATGATAGTACCTCCTTAATAAAAATAAGAACGTAAATAGTTATAACACCGATCATTACAGATAACAATACGTGAATTATTACATTCATGTTAAATTGTCATTTTACTGACTAATCGTTATTAAAAAACAAAAAAGCACTTTTTCTTGAGAAAAAGTGCTTGTAAATTCGTATAACGCCAATATTAACGTTTGGAGAATTGACTTGCCTTACGAGCTTTCTTAAGACCTGGTTTCTTACGTTCCTTCATACGAGGATCACGTGTCAATAAACCAGCATGCTTCAAAGCGCCACGGAAGTCTGGATCAACATGCAATAAAGCACGAGCAATACCATGACGAATTGCGCCTGCTTGACCAGAGAAACCGCCACCTTCAACATTAGCAATTACATCATATGCTGATGCTGTTTCGGTTACATCCAATGGTTGAACCATGTCCTTAATTAAATTGTCATAAGGAATGTATTCTTTAACGTCTTTTTTGTTAATCGTAATTTTACCGGTGCCAGGAACTAAGCGCACACGAGCAGTTGAGCTCTTGCGCCGACCAGTGCCGTAGTAGCTAACTTGTGTCATGTGTAAACCTCCCCTTAGATTAAGTTAGTAATATCAAGTACTTCAGGTTTTTGAGCCGCATGCTTGTGTTCTGGACCTGCATAAACATGTAACTTCATGAATTGTTGATGACCTAAAGTGCTCTTGTTAGGTAACATCTTCTTAACTGAAAGTTCAATTAAGCGTTCTGGGTTAGTTTCACGTAACTTCCCAGCAGAAATAGATTTAATACCACCAGGATAATCACTATGACGGTAGTACATCTTGTCTGCTGCTTTATTACCAGTTAATTTAACTTTTGCGGCATTGATAACAATAACATTATCACCTGTATCAACATTTGGTGTAAATGTTGGTTTATTTTTACCGCGTAAAATGGAAGCTACAACAGCTGATAAACGTCCTAAAGGAATATCAGTTGCATCAATAACATACCATTTACGATCAACATCGTTTGCTTTTGCCATATAAGTTGTACGCACGAGTTGTTCCTCCAATTTCTAGTTTGTTTAACTCTCAACATTAAGTTTCCGGGGCTCAAGGTGGAGGTAAACAATACCGTTTATTAGTTTACGACCTTTTAAAAAGAAAATCAATATTTATTGATGATGTTTTCCATACATTACAGCTGTATGATTCAAATCAGCTGGTCCGTCACCGTAATATACTTTTTTTAAATATAAACCGCTTGCGGGCGCAGTACCACGTGCCTGTTGGCGATCTTTAACTTCATATAATCGCAAAAAATCATGAATATCCCGCCGTCCATTGCCTATTTCCAATAATGTCGCAACCATAATCCGTACCATATTATATAAAAAACCATTACCATAAAATTCTAACCATAATTGGTTTAAATCATTTTTTTCAGTAACAGTTGCTTCATAAATGGTACGAACTTTATTTTTAATTACGCCACCACTAGCTGCAAAACTAGTGTAATCATGGGTACCACATACATCAGGAAGAGCTAAACGCATGCGTTCGATATCAAGCGGATATGGATAATGACCAGTAAAATTACGCGTGAACGGATTAACAAAACGTCCCCGATCGACTTTATATAAATAACGCTTGCCAGTAGTACTGAAACGAGCATGAAAAGTATCAGTAACAATTTCACTACTTAAAATTTCAATATCCAAAGGCATTAGTGAATTTAAAGCCCGCAGCATACTATCAGCTGGCAAGGTGCCCGGATAATCAAAGTGAATTACTTGTCCATAAGCATGAACGCCAGCATCAGTCCGTCCTGAACCAAATACCGTAATATGTTGCCCCTTAGTCATTTTAGTTAAGGCACGTTCTAGCGTGCCTTGGACAGTTCGTTGCTTAGGTTGAATCTGAAAGCCCGAAAAATTGGTGCCATCATAAGCTAACGTAATCTTATAACGTGTCAAAATAATCTTCCTTACCTATTTTCTTAAGAATACTAATACTGGAATTATTAACAACATTACTATTAATGCCATGGTATCCGTTTTTTGCCAATGTAACTGGTGATAATGGGTACGCGGTTTACCACTTTGATAACCACGTGCTTCCATCGCTGTTGCTAGATTAGTTGCTTGGTTAAAACTATCAACAAACATCGGAATAAGTAACGAAATTAATGCCTTTCCTCGTTTAAATAAATTGCCGTGATTAAAATCAATTCCCCGTGCGCGTTGTGCTGCCATTACTTGAGTTGCCTCGTCAGCTAAAGTTGGCACCATACGTAAAGCAATCGAAAGCATTAGACCAATTTCATCAACCGGCAAATGAAACCGTGCTAAGGGCCGTAGTAATGCCGTCATTGCGTCAGCAATTGCCATGGGTGTTGTTGTCAATGTCAGTAATGTTGACATAAAAATAATTAAAATAAACCGAACGGTAATTAAAACACTACTAATGATGCCGTTACTAGTTAATGTAAAAATACCCCATTGCCAATAAATATGACCCCCACTAGTAAAAAACAACTGCATTAAAATAGTAATTAATATTAATACAAATAATGGTTTTAAGCCATTAATAAACACTTTTATTTTTATTCGTGATAATTTAATACAAAATAATGTAACCAACGCTAAAAATAAATAACCGCACCAATCATTAGCGATAAAAACGACTAAAACAAAGTAAAAGCTTAGTAATAACTTTGCCCGGGGATCCATTCGATGAACAAATGAATTTCCCGGTAAATAACGACCAAAGATAAGTTGATTAATGTTCATCATCCCCTTTCTGTAATTGGGAAGCCACTTGGCGTGCCAATTCATCAATCGTTAATGGCAATGGATCAAATTTAAAATAATGATGCATTAGTAATTGAGCTACTTGGGTTGTTAACGGCGGTACCAGATGATGTTGCTGTAACCATTGCGGATTAGCAAAAATTTGCTGCGGTGTTCCGGTACGTAATACTTGCTGATGTTCCATTACTACTACTTGCTCAGCATATTTAATAACATCCGCCATATGATGAGAAACTAATACAATCGTTAAGTGTTGTTGCCGATGTAACCGTTCGAATAATGCCATCATTTCATGATGAGCTTGGGGATCTAAACCGGCTGTGGGTTCATCTAATACCAATACTCGTGGTTTCATTGCCAAAACACCGGCAATTGCTACCCGACGCATTTGCCCACCAGATAATTCAAATGGCGATTTATCAAATAAAGTGTCTGGTAATTCTACTAGTGAAAGCATTTCATGAGCACGATGCATCGCTTCGTCTATACTAATACCGAAATTCAATGGTCCCACGGCAATATCACGACCAACTGTGCTTTCAAACAATTGTTTTTCTGCAAATTGAAAAACCATTCCTACTTGTTGACGAACATTATGTAAATCTTTTTCTTTCGTATTAGCAGTAATTAGCTGATTACCAATCATAACTTGCCCTTGTGTTGGTTTTAACAAAGCGTTTAAATGGCGAACTAATGTACTTTTGCCACTACCAGTTTGTCCAATAATCGCCGTATAAGTACCATCATGAATAGTTAAATTAATATCACGTAGGCCCACACTTGCAGTAGGCAACTTAGGTTGATATGTGTAACTTACATTTTTGAAGATAATGTCCATAAATATTTGACAAACTCCTTTATGTCATAAAATCCTTGCGGAACGGGAACATGATATTGACGTAATTTGTTTTTTAATTGCTCTGTATAAGGAATTGGTAAGTTTAATTGTGATAATAACGTTTTATCAGTAAAAATAGCCGCAGGCGTATCATTTTTAATGATGTGCCCATCATTTATAATTAAAATCCGGTCAGCCATAATTGCTTCATCAATATCATGAGTAACTGATAATAATGTTAAATGGTATTTTTGGCGTAATTGCTTAATAATTTGCAAAACCAACCGGCGACCATCAGGATCAAGCATGCTTGTTGCTTCATCTAATAACATTAAACGGGGTTGTTGTGCAATGACCCCTGCCAAAGCTACCCGTTGTTTTTGACCACCAGATAATTGTGCTGGTGCTTTATCAGCATATGCTAGCATTCCTACGGCCGCCAATGCTTCATGTACTCGTTGTTGCATTAGTTGTGGTGGTACAGCGGCATTTTCTAAAGCAAAAGCCACATCATCAGCTACTGTTGCCCGAACAAATTGTTCATCAGGATTTTGAAAAATCATTCCCATTTTTTGCCGTAATTGCCAAATATTTTCGTCGTTCATTATTGTATCATTAATTAATATTTGACCGCTTTGCGGTGTTAATAAACCATCTAAACAGCGCAATAATGTACTTTTACCACTACCATTATGACCAATAATAGCTAACCATTCACCTGTTTCAACAGTAAAATTAATATCATTTAAGATCTTTTTATGTGCTTCATATTGATAATTTAAATGAGTTACTTTAATAATCGACATTATTTCAATCCTTTAATTAAAAAAGCTCTTTATTAGCTCATTTGAGCATCATAAAGAGCTTTTTATTATTATATCTTAAGTATTACTTCCGACGATCATAAATGCGTTGTTTATCTTTTAAGCCTGTCAAAACAACTGGTGCTGGATCATTAGTAACATCAATATCAAAATCACTAGCATCATGTGGCAAAGTTTGCTTAAATTGTTCTTCATATTCAGGAACTGTCAACCGCCGCCGTTGTTCAAAAATTTCTTTATGAGCTTCAGGACGTAAGTAATCTTGATAATTTGGTAATAATTTACCGGTAAAGAATTCACTAGCAGCACCAGAACCGTAACTAAACATTCCAATTCGGTCACCGGCTTTAAGATCGTTAGCATGATCTAACAATGATATCAAGCTTAGGTAAATTGATGCAGTGTAAATATTACCAACCCGCCGTGAGTAAGCAGCACTTTCGTCAAAATGCTTTTGTAAAAGCGTTTGCTGTGCTTCACTAGCTTCAGGTAAAATTAACCGTAATGCTTTTAAGCCTTGCTTCATAAATGGCAAGTGATAGCAAAATGCTACATAGTCTTCAATCTTAAGACCAGTAGTTTCCTTATGGCGATTCCAAGCATTCTTAAAGAAACGTAGGTATTGTTCAGTTGAATAATGACCATTGACAATAGCAGTATCAAAATATTGCGGACGCCAAAAGTCCATTACATCATCGCAAAATGGCGTTGAAGTTGGTTCAATTTCCATAATTTTAGGATCAGCACTAACTAACATTGCAATGCCACCAGCACCTTGGGTAACTTCACCTGGTGTATCCAAGCCATAACGTGCGATGTCAGCACCAAAAATAATTGCCTTTTGGTCAGGATGATTCTTAATAAAATCATATGCAGTCATTAAGCCTGCAGTAGCACCATAACAAGCTTCCTTAGCTTCAAAACAGCGACACCAATCATGAATACCTAACAAACGCTTAGCATACATTGCAGTGGCTTTTGATTCATCAATACTACTTTCAGTACCAAAAATTAATAAACCAATTTGATCGCGCATTTCTGGCTTAAACCATTCTAAAGCAGCATTTACACCTAAAGTTACTGGATCTTGACTTAATGGTGGAACAGCTTGTTCATCTTGACCAATCCCAATTTTAAATTTGTTAGGATCAACGCCACGGGCTGCGGCAAGATCATCCATACTTAAATACATATTAGGAATGGCAAAACCTATTTGTTCAATACCAATTTTCATGCTATTTCCTCCTTAAACATGTTGTCGCAATTGTTTTAATAATTTTTTAGCGACAGTTAAATTCATTTTAGGTTGTTGGTGCAATAAGGTAACTAATTTGCCAACTTCGTCATCATGCGCACCAGCGCTAATGGCTAACGCATTAGCATGAAGCGACATATGACCACGTTGAATGCCGTCAGTTACTAACGCATGAAGAGCCGCTAAGTTTTGCGCTAACCCGACTGCCGTAATAATCTCCATTAATTTTTCAACAGTCGGTTGTTGCAAAATCGCCAAACTAATTTGCGCCATTGGTAAAGCAGTAATCGTGCCACCAACAACACCTAATAATAGCGGTAATGTTAATTCACCATGTAAGTAATCATCACGCACTTGCCAAGTTGATAAGGCTTGGTATTGATTATTAGCAGCAGCAAATGATTGAACACTCGCTTCAACAGCACGAGTATCATTACCAGTTGCCAAAGTAACAGCATCAACACCATTCATAATACCTTTATTATGAGTAACCGCACGTTGTAAATCAACATGAGCCAAATCACTTGCTGCGGCAATTCGCTGGGCAATTAATTTTCCATCTAAATTTTTAGTAGCTAAAGCTAAAAAAGGTACATCAACTTGTGCACTTGCTTTACTTTGCAAGGCCTGATTAGACAAAATAGCCATTAACGCCGGTTGATGAATAATTTGTTCCGCATAACGCGCTACGGCCTCGCACATTGTATTAATTAAATTAGCTCCCATTGCTTTTTGCGGATCAACGGTGATAATAATTTTAATAAAGCGTTGTGCTAAAGTAATGATTTGTAAGTCGCGTAAACCACCACCATATTTTTGAATGGATGGATGAGCTGCTACAGCGACTTGCCATAATTTTTGGCGTTGAGTGAGTAATTGCTGAGCAAAATAATCAATATTATCCGCATGATCAAAAACAACCTCGCCAACTGCCAAATGGGGTTGTGCTATTGTTTTAAAACCACCACCAGCAGCAATCATTTTAGCACCATGACTAGCGGCCGCAATGACTGATGGTTCTTCAGTAACCATTGGCACAACGTATTCATGACTATTAATGATAAAACCGGGTGCTACTCCTAGCGGTAAAGTATATTGACCGATGGGATTTTCAGTCAAATGAGTTGCCAAAGTCTCAGGCAACCCATGCTGTTGCCATAAATAATCACGCGCTGCCGGTGTTAAAAAACCAGCGGCAACTAATTTATCTAAACGTTGCTCACGAGTTAATTGATAAAATTTCATAAAACTAAGTTCCTTACCCACTCAAATACTCGTTAAAATTATTATAAACTAGTGATTATCAAAATCATTAAATTTTAATGATAAGCATAAGTTAGTTAAATTATACACTATCATTTAATAAATAACATACTGTTTAAATTAATTTAATGTTTGGAGACTATTATGCGTGTTTTAGATTTTTTAAAATTAATCAGTGATATTAATCAAAATACTTTCTTTAAATTCGAAGCACCTGATGGCAAGTTATACAATCTTAGCACTTTTCAATACCAAATTATTAATGAACAACCGCAAATTATCTTTAAACTAGTTGACTTAAAACATCACGCTATACATAAATGGGAACTTTTTTACTTACTTAATAAAAAAGCATATATGAAAGCATATCTTTACGTTAACTGGCAAAATCAACCCTATCCATTATTCGGCTTTCGCATTGATAAAAATCAAAATGCTCTTTTAGGATAAATGTTGTATTAAAGTAGTTAAATAGCGATGACTAGCCACTTGCTTAGTCGCATCTAATTGATTAGGCAAATTAATTTCATAAATAGATGTTGCTTGTGGGTTGAGTAATGGCACAACGGCTTGCCAATCAATTTTGCCGGCACCTAAAGGTAAGCTATCATGATATTCCCCATTAGAATCAACCAAATGATAATGAACAATTTGCTCACGTAAATCACGTAAAGCCGCTTGTAAAATAGTATTACTGCCGTGTGATTGAATAAACACATGACTAGTGTCAAAAGCTAAATGATAATGATGCGTTTTAGCTAATTGCCGAATTTGTGGATCAGCGTATCCCCACACAGCTGAAATAGAATTTTCAATGCAAAGGTGATCTGCCCCGTACTTGGCAAAATAGTCTAGCCGCCGTAATAATTCTTGTTCGGCGGCATCAAAACTAGGATACATTTGTAAGTATTTATCCGTTTCTTTATTAAAAGCGCCATGCACTAACGCCAAAACATTTTTATCACATGCTAGTGCCACCATATTTTCAATACTTTCCATCATAAAATGATAAAAATCGGGGTTATATTTTTCGGGTAAAATCATTTCCATTTGTTGTCCGTGATAACGAATTGGCTCATGTAAAATAATCTTATCAGTTGCTGCTTCTTTAACCCAATCAATATCGTCGGCTAATCGTTTTAAACCATCAGGTGTCATATCATTTTCTGTTAAATGAAATTCGAAAACCTGCGGATGATATTGTAATCGATCAGTGATTTGTCGTCTATCGGTACTAGCTTTTAAACCCAATAAAACCATTAGTATCCCCCATTATATAAAAAAGAGCTGACTAATCTTAATGAATAAGTCAGCTCTTTGCTTAAATAATTATTTATTCTTTTCGTCTGCTTTAAGCTTATCAGCTAAATCTAAGATATATTGATGTAATTCGTCTTTGATTTCTGGATGAGTTAAGCCATATTCGATTGTTGTTTGTACAAAGCCAAACTTATTACCAACATCATGACGCCGTCCATTAAAGACATGGGCAAAGACACGTTGTGTTTTATTTAAAGTATCAATTGCATCAGTTAATTGAATTTCATTGCCTAAACCTGGTTCTTGATGTTCTAAAATATCAAAAATTTCAGGCGTCAATAAGTAACGACCAATGATTGCCAAATCACTAGGTGCTTTATCAACATCTGGCTTTTCAACAAAACGCCGCACATTATATAAACCAGGATGAACTTCACTTTCAGGATCAATTACGCCATATTTGTAAACTTCTTTATGAGGCACTTTCATAACAGCTAATTGTGATGAGTGTGTAAGTTCATATTCATCAATTAATTGCTTAGTTAGTGGTACTTTATCTTGCATTAAATCATCGCCAAGCATTACCACAAATGGTTCCCCAGCAACAAATGATTTGGCTAAGCGAACAGCATCACCTAAGCCATTGGGATATGGTTGCCGAACAAAGAATAAGTTAACACCGATATCCGTTGTTTCTTGAACTAATTTTAATAACTTATCTTTATGTTTCTTAGTTAAGTTTTGTTCTAATTCTGGAGCTGAATCGAAGTGATCTTCAATTGAGCGTTTTTGTTTACCTTCAATAATTAAAATATCTTCAATACCTGAAGCCTTAGCTTCTTCGACAATAAATTGAATTGTTGGTTTATCAACAATTGGCAACATTTCTTTTGCCAAAGCTTTCGTTGCTGGTAAAAAGCGTGTCCCTAGGCCAGCCGCCGGGATAACAGCTTTACGAACAGTCATAGCGAAAACCTCCTATAATTATTTTCTAAATGGACAATGTTAATTGTACTACTAAATTAATCGTTATGCTTATATAAATTATCATTTATTAAAAGATAACTTATTGTTTATTATCATGTGTTACTAATAAACGCTGTTTAAATTGAGCGAGTAATCGCAAAATAGTTGGCCGGAGGACAAATAATAAAACTATGTAAACAACAATTCCGACCATTATTTCAAGTAATAATAATTTCCAATTAAAGGTTAAACGCATGTTCATGGTAAAAACAATGATGAACATTAAGCTTCCAGCAATTAAATATTTACCAACATTTTTAAAAAGTTGATTAAAGGAAACTTCATGCCGAACTACCCATAATTGGTAAAGTGTTACGGCCAATTCAGATAAAACCGTTGCTACCATCGAACCATTAATACCTAGCCACAAAATTAGCGGTACACTAATGATAATATTTAAAATAGCTCCTAAAGTTACCGAAACTGTATAATCACGATTACGATGCATTGGTAGTAAATACTGGACGCCAATCACATTGCTCCAAGCAATTAATAAGACAACCATTGATTCAATCATCATTAGTGGTCCAACAGCTGTAAAACGTTTTGAGAAAAACCATGGTGCAAATTTTAATGAAATCGCAGCAATACCAAACATTAGTGGTACTGCTAAACAAGAAACAAAATCAAACATCTGGTATAAAAAACGTTGAACGCTTTTTTTATTGCCTTTAGCAAAAGAATTGGCAACGTGCGGTAACATGACCGTTCCCGTTGCTGTAACAATAGCTAGCAACATCTTAACAATTTTATCAGAATCATCATAAAAGCCTGAAGCTTGGACATCAATTACAAATCGTAAAATTTGCTTATTTAAAATCAAATATAATTGTGTAGCAATTTGCGGAATAAATAATGCTAATGAAGGACCCAAGTGTTGCCATAATTGTAATTTATGCCACTGGGGACGATCAATATAATTACGTAAGTAAGGCCATAAGGTTAAGTTACCAAGAACTTGTGATAATGCCAAAATCAAAATATACTTGATTAAATCCTGTGGACCTTTAATACAAGTAAACAGCAAGATAATTGTGCCTAATTTGACTAAGGTATTACGTAATACTGTTACCCGGAAATTTTCCATTCCCTGAAAAAACCATGAAATATCAAACAATGCTGCCCAAATCAATAATGATTGTATCAAATAGGCTTGTTGATACTGGTGGTTTAAAAACAAAAAAAGATAAAAAATAATCAACGCTCCACCCATGGTAAAACCACGCATAAACGTTATTTCCCAAAAAGTATTAGTTAATTTTTGACGATCATCACGCACATAAGCAACCTGCCGATTACCATATAAAGAAACGCCTAAACCACCAAACAAAATAAAATATTGCACAATAGAATTAGTGTATGAGTTAATTCCCACTCCCGTTGGTCCCAACACCCGGGAAATATAGGGCATAGTAATTAGCGGAGCAATGATAATAAATAATTGATAAAAAACATTATAAAGATAATTTTTAATAATCTTCATAAGGATAACTTCCATTAATTTTTAGTCTTCAGCAAATTCACGATCAACTAATTGTAATGCAGCAGCAATAACTTGATCCATATTGTAATAACGATACTGTCCCAAACGACCGCCAAAGACAACATTAGGTGCTTTTTGGGTAGCTAATTCATGATAACGCTTATATAAGGTATTATTAGTCATATCATTAATTGGATAATATGGTTCGTCACCTTGATGCCATGTTTGTGGATATTCATGGGTAATAACTGTTTTACCATGATTACCTTTACCGAATTCAAAATGTTTATGTTCGATGATTCGGGTAAACGGCGTTTGTGCATCGGTATAATTTACTACGGCATTCCCTTGATAATTATCGACATTTAATATTTGGGTTTCAAAACGTAAGCCACGGTAACCTAACGTACCTAACTGATAATCAAAGAATTGATCGATCATCCCAGTAAAGATAATTCGGTCATAATCACGTAGGTATTCATCACGTTTATCATAAAAATCAGTATTAATTTCAACAGTAATTCCTGGCACATCTAACATCTTGGCAACAATTTGAGTATAACCACCGATAGGAATACCTTGATATTTATCATTGAAATAATTGTTATCATAAATATATCGGACTGGTAAACGACGAATAATAAATGGTGGTAATTCTGTTGCTTTCCGTCCCCATTGTTTTTCAGTGTAACCTTTAATTAACTTTTCATAAATGTCAGTACCAATCAATGAAATTGCTTGCTCTTCTAAGTTTTCAGGTTGTTTACCATTCAATACACGGCGTTGCTCTTCAATTTTTTGACGCGCCTCATCCGGTGTAACCACTCCCCACATCTCATGAAAAGTGTTCATATTAAATGGCAAATTATAAATTTCGCCTTGATAATTAGCAATTGGCGCATTCGTGTAACGATTAAAAGTAGCAAATTGTTGTACATATTGCCAAACACGTTCATTACTAGTGTGAAAAATATGGGCGCCATATTCATGAACTTGAATGCCCTCAATTTCCTTGGTATAAATATGACCAGCAATATGATCCAATTTTTCAATAACATGCACTTGATGGCCTCGTAAAGCTGCTTCACGGGCAAACGTTGCACCAAATAAACCAGCACCAACAACTAAATACTTTGTCATTTTAATAAAACTCCCGTCTTTTTTATTTACTAATTAAATATCATTAAACCTTATTTTAGATTGCGACGCAATAATGAGTGTAACTTGCTATCACTAGCTTTAGCCTCACCTTGATAGTATTCATAAGTTACTGCATTAATAACTGCACCGCCAATAATCACAATACCAGAAAAATTAAGCCATAATAATAACACAATAAAAGTGCCAATTGTACCGTAGCTAATCCACCGTGTGCCAAAATAACGCACATACAAAGCAAATACTTGTGCTAGTAATAACCATGCTACGGTAGTAAAAAAAGCACCTGGCAAAATCGTACGTAATTTTAACTTAACATTTGGTAAAAAATAATAAATAAAAACTAGCACTAAAAACAACGCAATGAACGTAGCCGGCCAGCGCCATGCTGCAAAAGCTCTAATTAAGTGTTCCGGAATCATTAAAATTGGCGCTAAAAATTCTAGGAATTGCAATCCGAACGTAAAAATAACAATCATTAAAACAATGGTAAAAAGTAATAATAATGTCGTTACCATTGAAAAAATACGACGTATTAAAAAATTTTGTGGCGATTTAACGCCATAAGCACGATTAAAACTGATTTTCATTGCATTAATACCGCGACTTGCTGACCATAACGTTACAATAGCCCCTAATGATAATAAGCCGCCATTACTATGTTTCATTAAATTATTAACTGTTGGTAATAACCATTGCATAATATTAGTTGGTACCGCCATTTTGACATATGTCATAACATTACTTTGGTCAATATGCATTAATGAAAACAAATTACCTAAAACAATTAGTAATGGAAAAATTGATAATAAAGCAAAATAAACTAATACCTTGGCACTATTTAAAACATCAGCATCTTGCAGGCGCTGCCAAATAATTTCAAACAGGCCTACTAAGCGCTCGCGTGATGAAATATTTTTTTTAGCCATTGGTACATCAGGCGCTTGTTCAACAGTAGCATTAACACGGCGCCACGTTTTTTTCGCTTGTTTTTGCTTAGTTTTAATCTTTCTTAGCCAATTGGCCATAAGACTTTCCCCGCTTAGTAAAAATAAAGCGCCACAAAGTGGCGTTTTATTATCCAATAATTATAGTAAGTACTTAGCATCAAATTCTGGATCTTGCGATGTCAAAATTTTTGGTCCATCTTCAGTAATAGCCAAAGTATGTTCAAACTGGCAACTTGGTTTGCCATCGGCTGTTACATAATATTCCCAATCATCACCAGGAACTTCCTTTGTTTTAATGCGCCATGTTCCCATATTAACCATTGGTTCAATCGTAATTGTCATCCCAGCCTTTAAACGTAAACCATGCCCTGCTTCACCATAATGTGGTACATTCGGACTTTCATGAATTGATGGTTGGATACCATGCCCAATTAAATCGCGCACATCACCATAATGATGTTCATCTTCAACATAATGTTGAATAGCCGCACCAATATCACCAATGCGGTTGCCGACAACAGCTTGATCAATCCCTAAGTATAAGGCTTTATGAGTAACTTCCATCAATTTTTTAATATCATCAGAAACATTGCCAACTGCATATGACCAGCAAGAATCTGATTGATAACCATGCCAATCAACACACATATCAACCTTAACAATGTCGCCATCTTTTAAAATCAAATCGCGACGTGGAATGGCATGCGCAACTTCATCATTGACGCATACGCAAGTTGCATACTTATAACCATCAAAACCAATTTGTGAAGGAATCGCATCATGACTTTCAATATATTGTCGAGCAAATTTTTCAATTTCCCAAGTTGAAAGACCTGGCTTAATAATTTTTTGTAATCCTTTGTGCACACCGGCTAAAATTGCGCCAGATTTAGCCATACCTTCGATTTCACGTTGTGACTTTAATGTAATCACTATTCTTACCTTCTCATTTAATTTATATTAATTTATTATACACTTCATTATAAAAAAATGTATGCTAACTTGTTGATAAATAGCTGGTTTGCTATAATCAAAAAGATATTAGAATGGAGGCGAAAAAATGACCAAGGCACTAATTGTTTATGCAAGTATTACCGGTAATGATGCCGAAATTGCTGACATTTTAGAAGAAACTTTTGAAGATGAAGGCATTGAAGTTGAAGTAAGTGAAGTTTCCCAAACTGATGCATCTCAATTACTTGATGCCGATATTGATATTATGGTTACTTATACTTACGACGATCAAATTGTTCCCGAAGAAGCACTTGATTTTTATGAAGATCTACAAGAAATGGATCTTACTGGTAAAATATACGGTTGCTGTGGTTCCGGCGATACTTTTTATGATGATTTTTGTGCATCTGTTGATCGTTTTGATGTTGCTTTTGCCAAAACTGGTGCTACTAAAGGTGCGGCCAATGTACATGTTGAATTAGCACCCGAAATGGATGACATTGAGCATCTCGATGATTTCGCGCGTCAATTAATTAAAAAGCAACAAAATCTTTAATGTTCATTAATAATTATCGGTGCATATATACGCTCATTAAGTTTCTCGATATAATGAATAGTGATGTTTTATTAGAGAATGGAGTAATGAGTTATGAATAAATTCAAAAAATTATATCATCGCATTCGTGATTTTTGCGTTTATTCAGTTTTCGGTTTTATTGCATCTTTAATTAATATTATTTGTTACTGGTTTTTTCGTCATAACTGGCAATGGCAATATTTAATTGCTAACACAGTTGCTTGGATTATCGCGAATGTATTTGGCTTTTTTACTAATAAATCAATCGTGTTTAAGTCAAAATACTCAAGTATTAAAAAATTTTGGCATGAATTCATTAACTTTTTTACATTACGCGGCTTATCATTTTTTATTGATACTGGTTTAATGTTTTTAGGCATTACTATTTTACGATGGTCAAGTATGTTCGTAAAAATTATCGATCAAGTAATTGTTGGTATTGTCAATTATTATTTTTCACGCTTTACATTTATTTGGTGCAACCGTATTATGGCGCATCCTCAACAAATTGATGTGCCGACAAATGAATTAAATGAAATTACTGATAAGGATTAGATAATATGAAAAAAATAAAAGATTTATTCACTAAATATGGTGAACAAATTCGTTACTTATTTGTTGGTGGTATTACGACTGTTATTAACTTTGTTGCTTTATTTGTTCTCAGTAAAGTTTGTCATTTACCATTATTAATTGCTAATTCATTAGCATGGTTAATTTCAATTATTTGGGCATTTTTTGCTAATAAATCAATTGTTTACCGTTCCAAATACACAACCATCGCTAATTTTTTCCAAGAACTCATTGGTTTTTTCGGTGCCCGATTGTTCTCATTAGTATTAGATGATGGCATTATGCTAATTGGTGTCCATTTGTTACATCAAAACGAATTAATTGTAAAATTAATCGATCAAGTAGTCATTGTTATCACTAACTATATTCTTGGTAAGGTTGTTTTTCGACACAAAGAAGAAGAACTTCATGAAAAAGAAGCCGAAATTATTGCTGATGAAGCTGCCCTTACTGCTAAAAGTGAAGAAAAGCATAATTAATAAAAAGGAGGTCATGATGACCTCCTTTTTATTATTCTTGCAAAAGCATATTAAGCATGTAAAAATATAGTTAATTGTTTCCTTAGCTCAGTAGGATAGAGCAATCGCCTCCTAAGCGATAGGTCATCGGTTCGATTCCGATAGGAAACATTACCACAACTGACTTTATTAGTCAGTTTTTTTATTACGCGGATGATAGCCCTTATTTTTTTGATTACGCTGTCGTTTTTTATGATGTTTCTTTTTAGTAAGTTTAACTGTATCCGAAGCAACAGGAATATCATTAGTTGTTGATGACATCATTACTTCATTGTAATCAGTGGTTAACTGACTACCATTAACATAAATCCGCGTAATCGCATATTTATCAGTTACTAAATGACGTAAGGTCCGCAAATCGTGATCATTACCTAATGTAATCACACGGCCGGCATTAAACATTCGTCCCGTACGACCAGCCCGGTGAATATAAGTATTTTGATCATTAGGCACTTCAAAATTAATAACATTTTCTAAATTATTAATATCCAAACCACGCGCTGCCAAATCTGTTGCTAATAACAGTGATATTTGGTGTTCACGAAAAGCGCGTAAAGCTTGTTGACGTTTTAATTGATTACCCACACTACTTAATTCGGCAAACTTAACTTGTTGATGACGTAAAGTTACTGCCGCTTGATGCATTTGCGCTTCATGGTTAAAGAAAACTAATGCCCGAAAATCTTTCGCATGACTTAAACGACGTAACATATCAATTCGATGTTGATTAGCCACTTGTAAAAAATGATGCGTAACAGTGTGGTTAAGTTTACAATGGCGAACATCAATAATATTAAAATCGCTACCAAACCACTTAGTTAATTCTTTAAAAATTGGTTGCGTTGTCGCTGAAAATAATGCCAACTGTACGTCCGCTGGGGCCAATGAAATCACTTCACGAATTTTATCTAAACGATTGCGTTGCAACATATCATCAGCTTCATCAATAATAATAGTTACTAATTGATGATATTTAATTTTATGCTGTTGCGTTAATTCCAATAGTCGCCCTAAAGTAGCAACTAAAACTTCTGGTTTTTTCTTTAAACGTTCAATTTGTCTTTTAATATTAGCCTTACCAGTAACCGCTTGAACTTGGAGATCAACTGCTGCCGCCCATGGACGAATAACATTTCGTAATTGTAAAGCTAGTTCCTGTGAAGGTACCAAAATTAAACTTTGCAAACCAGCATGTGGCATAATCGTTTCTAACATTGGTAAAGCAAAAGCTAATGTTTTACCAGTACCAGTCGGTGCTAAGCCAACAATATTTTCACCATGACGTAAAGGCTTTAGTACCGCCGCCTGAATTGGCGTCATTTCATGAAAACCGTTAGCTTGCCATAATGGCATAAATTTTTGTGAATATTTCATACGTAATCTCCAGAAAAATAATTTTTAGTTAATATAATTCTCCCATATCTTCATATCGTGTTAAGATAATAAATAAATGAAAGTGAGGTCAGTGCAGTGTTTAAGTTCAATCATCATTTTTTTCATTCACAAAACAAGCAGCACGTTGAACCACTGCAATTATTTGTAGGTACATATACATTCTTAGATACAAAAACTAATAAACAACATACTTTTCAAATCACTGCACAACCCCAAATTATTATTGATAATACCAATTTAAAAGGTAGCGTTATTGGTTTAACCAATCGCAAGTTAACCTTTCTTGATCATTATGGTTATCAGCTAATTATCATTCGCAATGATAATCAATTAAGCGTTTATGATGAAGCTGAAGATGAAACTTACCCGTTAACTAAACCTAATTAATTATAGCGAAATAAATTGTGCCATTGTTGTTTAGTACCGTTAAAAACGGTCAACGGTAATGGCACATTAATTTTATTACGATTAAAATAACCATTAGTTTGATACTCCCAAAATTGGGCTTGTTTGCGTGTAGGTGCTGATTTTTGAACTAACCACTTTTTATTAGGTAAGTTGCCAATCAAATGATTAACTACTCCAGGATTACCCCAAATAATACAAGGACGGTGGTAATAATTTTGAACAATCGTAACAAATGTGGCTAAATGCTGACGCATAATTTTTAAATTGAGCGAGTGTTGATTATACTTACCATAATAATCAACATAAACCGCAATTGGTAAGTTACCAATTTGATCACCAGTTTGACTAATAAAATACTTAGCCTGGGCTTGTGGTGAACTGCTAAAACTAAAGCAATGATAAACTCCCACTGGCATTAAACTGCCCTGCGCACTAGTATAATTAATTTCAAAATTATCATCAGCGTAACTAGCTCCTGAAGTTGATTTAACATAAACAAAATCAACGCCAGCTTGTTTTAATTTTTGAAAGTCAAAACTACCATCACTTTGGTTTAAGCTAATTCCCATAATTGGATAACGATGTGAGCTGGGACGTTGATGATTATGTTGATACCATAAATGCCCACTAAAAATTAAAATCATGATTAGTAAAATAATACCCAACACGTGATATAAAGCATGTTGATGTCGGTATTGTTGTCGCGATTTATACATGTTACCACCACTTTGATATTCATTGTAGCAGATTTTTATTTTTAATTTTTACAAAATTTATTACTAAACCAGCAATAATAATTAGCATATTACCAACTATCTTAAGAAAAAATGGTATGAACGCGTTAACGATTAAACTCAAAAAGCCGGTTTCTAAGCACCGGCTTTTTTTAAATATTACTAATAACTAACGTTTTACTAATAATGTTACACTTTCCACATGCCACGACTCGACGTTATTCATCACACATTATGGATTAACCGCTGCACTATGAGCTTTCTATTAACTACGTCAAGCGAGCATAGTTGTTAACTCGCTTCCACAATTCCAAATATTACCTTATTGTGGGGATGAGTAGCAAGCTCCAGATTATTACCGGTTTGTGGAAAATATATATTCCAAAATAAAAATTGGAGGTTTGTGGGAACTAATATTCATTCTACAGTAAACAATTATTCTTGTAAGAAGTTTTATGTGTACCCTTTGTATTTTCCACATTTTGTGCATAATAAAAGATCGTCCCACAAACTTTGGCGAGTTACGGACGATCTTTTATTAATCTAAGTAACTAAGCCACCGCCTTTAAAGCGGCTCGCTTTTTTTGTTTACAACTATATTCTAACACCAGTGATGAATTGGAGCAATGAAACACTTTAAAATTCAGGATAAGGTAATACCTTTAATCTATGTTCTAAAACTAATTTATTAACGATATTCTCTCCATGGATATTACTAAGTGTTTGCCCATAGCTAGTCAATAAACGTACAACATCTGAAGTGTATTGTTCACGATTCTCTAATGGGGTATTTCCCTCATAGTAATAAAAAATTAATTTAGTCTGACTATGAT
>JAHLFS010000052.1 GCA_018883675.1 Candidatus Paralactobacillus gallistercoris
CACATCTTGCGAAACTTTGTTTAGTTTTCAAAGGACTACCAACATAATTTATTATAACAGTTGTAACAAGTAATGTCAAGAATAAATTTTCATGTTTTTGAATTTTTATTCATTTCCTTGTGACAACTATTGTAGTTTATCAACTTTATAACAGTTTGTCAACTACTTTTTAATAAAAATTTAGAGCACTGTTTGAACAGTGCTCTAATATAATCCCACGTCTTTTTAGGAATGTCAATAGTAATTTATAAATTATTTTCTTTTAAAAATTGTAAATCTTCATCGATCCACGTCGTTAAATGTTCAGCAATGGGTTGAAAATTAGTTTTAATACGATTATCAGTCCAATAATGCTTCTTACGACGTTGCGAACTAACATAAGGATCGTTAGTTAATGCACGGATTGATAAACTAATTTTATGGTCATATTCATCAATATCAATAATTTTAGCGGTTACCAGCTGACCAATGTGAAACTTATATTTCAAATTATTTACGTAACCATGTGATACTTCTGAAATATGAATTAAACCACGTTGATTATGATCTAGCAATATAAAAACACCATAAGGTTGAATGCCAGTAATACTGCCAGTTACGATATCACCAATATGATATGTCACTTTAATCCATCCTAACTAGTTATTTTCGATGTCAACTGAATCAATCACGATATCAGCTAATGGTTTATCCATTTCATCAGTAGCAACGTTACTAATTGCATCAGCAACATCCATTCCCTTAATTACTTGTCCAAAAACAGTATGGCGATTATCTAACCATGGTGTGCCACCATGACGATATGCTGCAATGATTTCATTGGGATAACCAGCTTTTTTCATCTCTGCAGCCATCTGATCATCTAAATGCTCATTAGTAACGATAAAAAATTGGCTACCATTAGTATGCGGACCTGCATTCGCCATTGATAAAGCACCGCGTAAATTAAATAATTGTTGCGAAAATTCATCTTCAAATGGTGTATGCCAAATACTTTCACCACCCATTCCTGTACCAGTAGGATCACCGCCTTGAATCATAAAATCAGGAATAACCCGATGAAAAATCACACCATTATAATAGCCTTGCTGGGCTAATTTAATAAAATTTTCAACAGCTTTAGGAGCTAATTGGGAAAATAATCCTACCACAATATCGCCATGATTAGTTTTAATTGTTGCACGTGGACCACTAAAATTTTCCATATGTAATTGTGGATATGTTTGTGCCATTGTTAATAACTCCTTTTTCTTTAAAGATCATTAATAATTTTACAACCTTAACTTATTGTTTTAAACAGCTTTCAGTTATAATTAAATATAACATTTCAAAAATAAGGAGAGCGTCATTATGGACGATCAGCATTTATACGATATTACTGTTATTGGTGCCGGTCCGAGTGGTTTGTTTGCAACTTTTTATGCTGGTTTGCGTAGTGCTGATGTGCAATTAATTGAAAGTTTACCCGAATTGGGTGGTCAAGTTGCTGCTTTATTCCCTGAAAAAATTATTTATGATGTCGGTGGCTTTACTAACATTAACGGCACACAATTAATTGCTAAATTAGCAAAACAAACTATGCACTTTAAACCAATTTTAAAACTAAATACGGAAGTTCAAATGATCACCCGTGATAATGATGGTTATTATACGTTAACGACTAATCAAGGTACTACTCGTAGTAAAACAATTATTATTGCAATTGGTAAAGGTGCTTTTACACCGCGTAAACTACTCGCTAATTATGACCCCGCTATTGAAAATCACAAATTATTCTATTATGTAAGTAAGAATGCAACTTTTAAAGACCAAATTATCGCTATCGCAGGTGGTGGTGATACTGCCATTGATACGGCAATTTCATTGCTTCCTTTTGCCAAACAAATTCACTTAATTCATCGTCGTGATAACTTTCGTGGTCTAGAATCAGCAGTTGCTCATTTACAACAGCATCCTAATGTCATAATGCATACCCCTTACTTAATTAAAGAAATTGATGATGGTCAACAAATCACTTTGCATTTAGATAAAGTACGCAGTGATGAAAAAACAACTTTAACTGTTGATAAATTAATTGTTGGTTATGGTTTTGTCGCTGACAATCGAATTTTGCGACAGTGGGGAATTAATTTACAACATAACGAAGTAATCGTTAATCAAAAAATGGAAACTAATTTACCTGGTATTTATGCTATTGGTGATGCTGTTACTTATCCTGGTAAAATGCAATTAATTGCCACTGGTTTTGGTGAAGCACCAATTGCTGTTAACGAAGCACTTGAATATCTTTATCCACATCAAAAGCACCGTATTCATAGTACCGATTTATATCATTAATATAAAAAATGAGACTTGCTAAAAAGCAAGTCTCATTTTTTATTACGTAAACAACGTTTGCCAATTAAAATACCAACAACAATCCATAATAACATTAAAACGCCAAAAACAATGAAGCACTGTTCAAAAAATTGCGTTGGCAAAACATTAATAATGGGATCAGTATTCGGATCAAATAACCAATCTTGATTATGAAACAATAATTTATGAAAAATCACGAAAAAACGATCAAAGTTACTCATCATCAAAAACATTATGGTAACTAATATCATTAACAATCCTTCCGCTGGATAAAGCAATCGCCATAATTGATGTCGCTGTCGTAAATAATGCCAAAAATAATCAGTAAAACAACCAGTAATAATTAACGCTATATTATTTATTAGTAACAATTGTTTCACACTAGCAAAATGAGCTAAGCCCTGCAATGATGATGGAAAATTAGTCATTTGTAAGTGAGTAAGCCACGGACAAAATAAATATGCTAGTAGCTGATGATAATTATGAAGTAATGTTGTTGGATCAATTTGAACAATGTTTAATAAATGCAAATAACTAATATCAAATGGATACAACAATAACGAACCGATAAATGTTAAACAAACACTACTGCTAATTACAAAAATAACTGTACATAACCATAACCAACTTTGTTGCAACCGATACTTTAATAAATTCATGATTGTTTATCATGTAAGCTGCGAATGGCGAATTGACGTTGTCCGTGTTTTTTCACTTTAACAGCTTTTTCTTTACCATTGTGCTTAATTTGAACTGGTTTGATCTTCCGTTCACGAAAGGCATTTGAATTTTTCTTATTTTTAGCACGACTATGCTTATTACTTTTATTAGTTAATGTTGATTGATTATGATGATTACGATGGCGGTGATTATTACTACGCTTAGTATGTAATTGAACTTTTTCTAAAACAAAATAAGCACACCCAAAATTACAATATTCATACAAATAATCTTCCAAAGTAGCAATCGTTTGATCACGTTCAGCATGGCGATTGTCGTTATTATAAAAGCCGCGTAAACGTAACTGATCAAAGCCCCAATCACCGACAATATAATCGTATTTAGCCAAAATATCAGCATAACGTTCATCTAATTTTTGTGGATCAAATCCTTCATGATAATTATCAACTAAAACGTAAGGATGACCGTCAATAGTCATTTCCGTTGAGCCAGTTAGATGAACATGCTCATTTTCATGCGGTTTTGTTACTAATTCATTTAATTGTTCATTTAATGTCTTGTCATTAGTAGTATCCACACGATCACCTTCTTTATTTATGAATTTTAGTACCACTACTAACTTAATGGCGGATATTGTTGTGTCAAATATTGAGCAACTACTTCACGTAAAAAATCAGGAAATAAAATGGTTATCTCGCTCATAATTTCAATGGTAGGAAAATATGGAATAAAAGCAAAATTATCAACAGTTGTAAATTGATAAATACAACTCATATCAAGTGGTTGTTCATGCCAATAAACTGTTTTAGTATCCATATTAACACGCAAACCACTATAAATAATTTCGCCGAAAATTTTGCCACGAAAACCCATTCCTTTCATGGGATAGCGTCGCAAGAAGCGCCGATTCTTTTCCATTTCCATTACTAAACGCCATAAATCAATACCGCGTAATTTAACATTAATTAAATGCATCGCATGCGGTAACTGGGCATGAATATCAGCATAAGTAACATTGCCCACTGATAATGATCGTAAAAACAAACCACTATTTAAAATGGCAGCATCGCTATGTCCATACCATCGTAACGCAGCTAATGCTGTATTAATCATTGGATGTTCAGCATGCCAATCCATATCTAGTGAGTATGGAAGTTTAGCGACAATATGTTGTGCTAATAGTTGTTGACCCTGTTGCTGCCAATTAGTGGTCAAGGCTTGTTCATTAGCAACTACTGGTAAAGCAGTTATAATATGCGTTTGCGCCCGCATTGTGTTTATCTGATGATTATTCATGGTAATCGTTACTTCACCAACATAATGCCCATATTTTTCAGCAGCAGTTAATAAGGTATGATTAACCATTTCACCATTACGAAATAAATGATGCGTATGACCACCAATAATTAAATTAATTTGCGGATAATGTTGTGCAATATACCGATCATCATCAATTCCTAAGTGAGAAAGCATAATTAAAAGATCATACTTACCTTGTAATGTCATTAATAATGATGGTAACGTTTGATCAACATCTGTGGTTTGCCAACCATTAGGCTGATAAGCCCGCGGATATGGTGCTGTCATCCCAATTAATGCAATGCGAGTGCCTGTATCTGTAGTAATAATACGATACGGCTGCGCAAAGACTGGTCGTTGTTGTGTTTTTTTATCAAATAAATTAGCTAAAATAATGGGAAAATTAGCTTGATCATATAAATGCATTAAATTATGATGACTTAATCCAATTCCTTCATTATTACCAATCGTTGCGGCAGTATAACCAATGGTATTCATTAACTTAATATTGGCTTGCCCCATTGTTGCTTCTGTTAGCGGATGTACCCGATCAATCATATCGCCATCGTCAAATAATAATACGACATCACCTTGTTGCAAATATTGTTGTTTTTTAGTTAATAAAAAATTTTTAATGCGTGGCCAATTTGCTAAATGTGAATGAATATCATTAGTATGCAAAATATGAATTGTTTCTTCCATAATAACGCCTCATTAGGCAATGTGATTTTCTTTTAAAATAGTGTTAAAAGCATTGGCAATTTTACCAGCTGGTTTTTGCCATTCAACCCATTGTTTAAAATTCCATACTAGCATTTGATAATGTTCATTAATATATTTTTCATAAGTTTTAACTGCTGTAGAACTAGAAATGTTTAAACGAACAATTCGTACTTCTTTGATTAAACCGCGATTAGCAGCTAATTCGGCACGACCATTTAATTCAACATTTCCTAATTCATAATACTGACTACCATCATTACGGGTAATTTGTTCAATCATGTCTAATGTCATATAATGACTATCATTTGCCATTTTATCATTGCCTTTCATTCCTTAATCAATATAATGATACAAACAAAAAAAGCCTACGTAAACTATTCTACGTAGGCTTGCATAAGTTAAACGATTACTTAGCTTGCGTTAAGCGATACAAAGCATCAGCGTAAATAGCAACTGATGCCATAATATCATCAATATACATGTATTCATTTGGTTGATGCATGACATTTTCACGATTTGGGAATAAAGCACCATAAGCAACGCCACGCTTTAATAATCGTCCATAAGTGCCACCACCAATAATTTGTTCATGGGCTGATTGATGAGTATGATCTTCATAAACCTTTAACAAGGTTGTTACTAATGGATCGTCTTTCGCAACATAATGTGGTACTTCATTACCAGGTTCAGTCATTACTTGTGCATTAGCTGCCAATGTTTGTTGCATTTGGCGGTTCATCGTATCAGCATCAGTGCCTTGTGGATAACGAACATTAATTAAAACGGTTGGTTGACTATTGCGATCAAAATTAAACATATCTGGTGAAGCCGTTAAATCACCCATCAAGTCATCGTGATGCGTAATGCCTAATTTAGTTCCATCAAAGTCTTTATGCATGTACTTAGTAATCGTATGCACATAATTTTGACCAGCAGCATCTAATGCTAAGTCATCTAAGAAAATGGCTAAGAAAGTACCAGCATTACGACCCACCTTAGGATTCATTGCATGGACGCCAACTCCTTGTAAGCAAATATGCATTTCGTCATCTTCTTGAGTAATTGTTCCTTTTAATTGTTGATCAGCTAAGAAATGCATGAAAGCTGTTTTAACATCATTAGCTTGTTCATCACTCGTAATTTGTAAAGTTGCTTTAGCATCTTGCGGTACCATATTTGGCCGCAAACCTGCATGAAATGTCAATAATGCCATTTGATCATTAGGAACATGGGCAACTGGTTGATCAAACTTAACTACGAAAGAAACAATTCCTTTTTCACCATTAATAATTGGGAATTCAGCGTCTGGTGAAAAGCCGAAATCTGGAGTTGGTTCTTTACTTAAATAATGATGTAAACCATACCAACCACTTTCTTCATCAGTTCCAAGAATAAAGTGAATAGTTTTTTGTGGCATTAAGCCTTGATCTTTTAATAATTTTAGGGCATAGTAAGCTGCCAAGCCAGGACCCTTATCATCAGAAGCACCACGACCGATAATCTTTCCATCATGAATTTTCGCTTTAAACGGATCAGTTTGCCAACCATCACCAGCTGGAACAACATCAACATGGGCAAATACACCTAAAATGTCTTTACCTTGACCATACTCAATGCGTCCGGCAACATTATCAACGTTTTTAGTAATAAAACCATCACGTTTAGCAAACGCTAAAAATTGTTGTAATGCTTTACTTGGACCAGGTCCTAATAGTTCATCAGCGGTTTTATGTGCTGTATCACGGGCACTAGCAATACTAATCATGGTTTGTAAGTCATTTAATAAACTATCTTGATAGTTCATGGCTAATTTTTTCCAATCGATCATGAATGATTCCTCCTTCATTTTCATATACTAAAGAATACTACATTTTTAGTGAAAATGGTTGATTTTTATTTCACCTTGTTCATAAAGTTAACATATAATATAATTTATTTCGATTACACGTAAAAATAATAAAGGTGGCTTTAACTTGCGATCATTTGGTAATAAGTTTCATAAATTGATTCAAAAATTACAACAATTTTGGCAGCAATGTCTTAATAATATGACCCAACGGCTTGATAACATGCGACAACCTAAAACACGCACGCAGCGTAATCACCGTCATAGTAATCAGCATGTGCACCATAGTGGTTCTTTCTACTTAAATATTACGATGGAAACCATGAAAAGTGTAATATTATACATTACCTCATTTGCAATCATTTTACTTGCTCTTTTTATTGGCATCGGTACAGGATACTTTGCTGCAATTATTCATAAAGAAGCAATTCCTTCATATAATTTAATGAAACACCAAATTAATGATATTGATGAATCATCAACTTTTTACTTTACCAATGATAAGCATATTGCAACGTTACCCGCCGATATTGTTCGTGAAAAAGTTGATCTTAACCAAATGTCGCCATGGTTGCAAAAAGCCATCGTGGCTACTGAAGATGAAGATTTTTATAAAAATGATGGCGTAATGCCTAAAGCCGTTATTCGTGCTTTAATTTCTAGTTTAACTGGTATCGGTACCCAAACTGGCGGTTCTACGATTACTCAGCAACTCGTTAAAATGCAATTATTAAATTCGCAAGAAACTTTTAAACGTAAAGCAGTAGAAATTTTATTAGCATTGCGGGTTAATAAATACTTTACTAAAGACGAAATTTTACAAGCTTATTTAAATGCTGCTACCTTTGGCCGTAATAATAAAGGTGAAAATATTGGTGGCGTTGAAGCTGCTGCTAAAGGTATTTTTGGTAAATCAGCCAATGATTTATCATTACCAGAAGCAGCTTTTATTGCTGGCTTACCACAAAGTCCTTTTTACTACACCCCATTTAATCAAGATGGCAGTCTTAAAGATAATAACGAATTAAAAGCCGGGATTGCACGAGAACGTTTGGTGTTATTCCGCATGTATCGCGATAAGCAAATTTCTAAACAACAATATAATGAAGCAAAAAAGGTTGATTTAAAGAAAGAATTCCTTAAAAAAGGCAAAGCAAGCAAACCAAAAGCAGTTAAATATCCATATATTTATAATATGGTAGTGCCACAGGCTGAACAAATTGTTGCTCAAAACTTAGCCAACGAAGCTGGCATTAGTACCAAACAATTTAACAATGACAAAAATATTAATGAACGTTATCTTAACCAAGCAATTTCATTAATGCATCAAAAAGGTTATCAAGTATATACAACCTTTAATAAGGATATTTATGACCAGATGCAAACTACTGCCAAACAAAATGGCCCTTCATTAGGACCGGCACACAATGTAAGTCATATTGATGAAAACACCGGTGAAGAAAAGAATACAACTGAACATGTACAAAATGGGAGTGTATTAATTGATAACCAAACTGGGGCCATTATTTCTTTTGTTGGCGGCATTAAATATGGAAATGCAACTAACTACGTTAACCACATTAACACCCTCCGGCAACCAGGTTCAGCTATTAAGCCACTTTTAGTTTATGGTCCGGCTGTTGAAGGAAAATTAATTAATAGCCAAACAATGCTAGCTGATTTTAAAAAGAACTTTAATAAGGATAAAAGTAAAAAGCCTTATGAACCTACTGACTATGGCAATATTATTCAAAATAAGTTTATCTCAGCGCGTAGTGCATTAGCTAATTCATATAATTTACCAGCTGTCAACCTATATGAACAAGTTCAAGAAAAATTAAACGTAAAACCTTACATGGAAAAATTAGGAGTGCCATTAACTAATTCGGAATACAATAAATTAGGTTCAGCTTTAGGTGGTTTGGATAACGGTTTAAGTGTAACCCAAATGGCAAGTGCCTTTACTACTTTCTCTAATGGCGGTAAACGTAGTAATCCATATTACATCACTAAAATCGTTGATCCGAATGGTAAAGTGATTTACCAACATCATCAAAAAACACAACAGGTGTTCTCACCAGCAACTGCCTGGGTAATGAGTAATATGATGCACAGCGTCGTTACTGACGGGACAGCAGCATTGTTACCATCTGAATTATCATTTAGTGCTAAAAATATTGTTGGTAAAACTGGTACATCTAATGACTACAAAGATATTTGGTTCATCGCAAGTACACCAAAGGTAACTTTAGCTTCATGGATTGGTTATGACAATAACTGGGGCAGTTCATACGATTTACCTGAAGATAGTAGTAATACCAATGTTAACTATTGGGCACAATTAATGAATGACGTTTACGAAATCGATCCTGATTTGCTTGGTATTAGTCATAAACGGCACAAACCAGCCGGTGTTACTTCCGCTTCAGTATTAAAATTAACGGGTACATTACCAGGTAAACTGAACTTTGGCGGTGAAGAACATCATATTAATGGTAAAACTACCACAGCTTATTCAGCAGGAATGCCGGCGCCAGCATTAAGTTATAACTTCGGTATTGGTGGCACCAATAGTAATTACAAAGAATTCTGGGATCATTACTATGGTTTAGCCGGTGGTGATGATTACGGTATCCTCACTAAAGATGGTAAAACTTATAACGGTACTGATAATAGTAATCAAGAAGGTGCCATCCAAAATAACAGTGATACACTAGGCAATGATTCAACTACTAATCAAGTTCAAGGTACCGATAACGCCAATACCGCTGGTACATTAACC
>JAHLFS010000053.1 GCA_018883675.1 Candidatus Paralactobacillus gallistercoris
ATTAAAGACAGAAGCATCAGGAACATAATCCAGCCATGGCAAAGCTTTTGCAAATAATGCTAAATCATTCATAATTTCACGATAAATTCCAGGATGTTGTACTTTTACCACTACTTTTTGACCAGTTTTTAAGATGGCATGGTGTGCTTGTCCCATTGAGGCCGAAGCAAATGGTTTTGCATCAAATTCCTGATACATTGCTTCAATTTTCTGGCCTGTTTCGGTTTCAATAATTTGCTTAACAGTCGCAAAATCATCAACCTGTGCATTATCCTGTAAATTACTTAAACCAGCCGCAAACGTTGGTTTAATCATGTCAGTTCGCGTCGCTAAAATTTGGCCAATTTTAACAAATGTTGGTCCCAAAATTTCAAAAGCACGACATACTTCATCAGCATTCACCTGATGACTTAAATTACTCAAAACATGGTACTGCTTAAAAACGCGAATAATTTTATAAAAACGCTGGCGTTGCATCAATTTTTCATTACTCATTTACTGCACTTCCTCTTTTTTATTATAGGCTTTTTAAGCATAAAAAAAGACTGATAAGCTAAAGCTCAATCAGTCCATGAATATATTCAAGTGATAATTACTTATCTTTGTTTGCACGTTCTTTTAAGAAAGCTAAAACAGCTTCTGTTTCACGCATCCGTTGTTTACCGTTTTCACGGTTAACTGGACGACGATCTGCGCCAACGCCTTTATGTGTATTTCTTGACATCGGGATATCCTCCTTTACGCTTCGTCTTAAGACAACAATTTATTTTATCAAATTTGTTTATATTTGACAACATAACTAAAATAAGAACGGCTGTACCGTTCTTATCCATTTAATTTAATCTTCTTCATGTGTAGGAATAATTGTTGGTTCTGCAAACTTTTGATCAAAATCAAGTTCGAAATGCATATGATCTTTACCAATAATAGTATTTGGAAAGATACTTGTTGCATTTTGAACATATTGTTCCGGATGACGCATGGCTTGTGAAAAGTGAGTCAAAACCATTTCCTTAACATGACCTTCTTTAGCTTGTGTTGCCGCTTCAGCGAAAGTCATATGCATCTTATTCTTAGCTTTTTCTTCATCATCATTTGAACCAAAGTTAGCGCAGCTAAGTAATAAATCCGAACCTTCAATAAAGTGTGGTAATTCTGGTGTTGGCCGGGTATCCGTTACCCAACTAACTCGTAACCCTTTCCGTGGTGCGCCTAATACCATATCAGGCGTATACGTCTTGTCATCAACTACAACTGGCTTATCTTCACGTTGTAATTGTCCCCAAATTTGCCGTGGAACATTATTTTCTTGGGCTTTTTTAGGATCAAACTTAGGATTCCGCTTTAAGTCAACCCGGTAAGCAAAGTTAGGCCGGGTGTGTTTAACTGGTAATGCTGTAATTGATAATTCACCATGAATATGTTCATTATTAATTACAATCGGTTTACATGGTTCGGGATCTTCAATAATGTTAATATCATAAGCTAACCATGGCATAATAACCCGGAAGCCTTTCATAACATCTTTAATTCCCTTAGGTCCAATAATTGTAATTGGTTCAGTCCGACCTGTGTTACTCGTCGTTCCTAAGATACCTTGTAAACCAATAACATGATCGCCGTGCAAGTGAGTAATGCAAATTACATCTAAACTCTTAAATCCACTACGAACTGCACGCATTGAAACGCCAGTACCTTCACCCGCATCCATTAAAATTTTACGACCTTTGTATTCAATGATCGCAGATGATAAGTAACGACCTGGTAATGGAATACTACCACCAGTACCTAATAATGTAACGTCTAACATATTAATATCCTTTCAAATAACAAAATTTGCAGTGCATGAAATATGTACCGTACGTTTTACCTGTCTCTACAATATTCCTTTCTTGACAAAAATACAAACTTATTCGCCTTTCTTCATCAATTACTAGCGAAAAAAATAATTTTTGTTATACTTATAGGCAAATATATGTCAAGTTGGAGTATGTAATTTATAATGAAAAAAATCTATTTCATCGCTAACGATGATAGTTCACGTAGTCAAATTGCCAAAGGCTTTGCTCAAAAAGATTTACCAAGTGATTGGGAAGTACACAGTGCTGGTATCGAAAAAGGAAGTGTTAATCCCCGGGCGGTGGCCGTTATGGCCGAAAACGGCATCGATATTTATCAAACTGATACTGCTTTTATTGACATCAATTATTACAAAAATTGTGATATTATCGTAACCCTTTGCGGTGAAGCACAAGATAATTTACCCGATGTTAAAACTCGCGCTACTATTATTAACTGGGATATTCCTAATCCTGTTCGTTGTGAACGTAACGACGCTGAACGAATTTTAATGATGCGGTTAATTAGTCAAAAAATTGCTACCAAAGTTCAAAAATTGGCTAATAAACTAGTAAAAACAGCTATTTAATTATTAAAAAAGCACTTCAATGAAGTGCTTTTTTTTACATTGCTTCAAGGCGTTTAATGCGTTCATCAATTGGTGGATGGGTATCAAATAAATCATTCCAAAAATGACGTTTATTTTTAAGCGGATCGTCCAAATACATAGCAGCACTAGCGGCCGGAACATTCTTAATTGGTTGTTCATTGGCTTTAATTGTTTCTAAAGCCCGAATTAACCCTTTAGGATTACGCGTTAAATCGACGCTGCTTGCATCAGCCAAATATTCACGGTTACGTGATAAAGCCATTTGAGCAATCGTAGCTGCTAATGGTCCTAAGCAAATAATAATAACTAATAAAATAATTTTTAACGGATTATTATTATTGTTATCATCATCATCGCTATTCCCCCACCAAAACCAACGACTGCACCAATCAACTAAAAAAGTAATAACACTTGATAATACGAGCGCAATTGTTTGTAAGCGAATATCATAATTACGAATATGTGATATTTCATGACCAATCACGCCTTCTAATTCCTCGCGATCCATTTTATCTAATAAGCCTTGGGTGACTGCTACGGCAGCATGTTGGGGATCATTACCAGTTGCAAAAGCATTAAGAGCTGGCGTATCAACAATATAAACTTTAGGCATCGGAAGCCGTGCTACTAATGCCATATCTTGAACAACATGATATAACTGGGGTTGTTGGGCTTCACTAACTTCATGAGCATGATTCATTCCCATTACAATACTAGTATCATTATTAATCATTAAAAATGCATAAATAAATGTTGCAATTAAGGCAATTAACAAGCCATACCACACATTATTAGCAAATAACATAACCTAACGCGCCACCAATTGCTAACACAAGTAAGCTAAAACCGCATAGTACATACAGCGTACGACGTTTATTTTGGGCAATTTGTTGATAAAGCATCTTTTACTCCTAACTAATTAAAAAGAAACTTTAGGGACTGTTTTTTCTTCATCAGGTGTTTGCAAATATTGTTGCTTCGTAAAGTGATGCAGCTTCGCAACCAGATTACTTGGAAAAGTTTCAATTTTAATATTTAAATTATTAACGCTTGAATTATAAAGTTGCCGTGAGTAAGCAATTTTATTTTCAGTATTGGTTAATTCTTCCATTAAGTTACTATACTGCGTACTTGCTTTTAAATCCTGATACCGCAAAAAGACTTTTTAAAGTATTAGATAACTCATTTGAAACTGCCATTGCCTTTTGATGATCAGCATCAGTATCCATACTCATTAATTGTGAACGTAATGCTGTTACTTTTTCCAAAGTGCTTTGTTCATATTTAGCATAACCTTTAACAGTCGCTAATAGATTAGGAATAAGGTCATTCCGTCGTTTTAATTGGACATCAATTTGTGCCCACGATTCTTGCACGTAATTTCTAAGCTTAACTAAATTGTTATAACAAACAATATAAGTAATCGCTAAAATAGCAAGAATAACAATAATAATGATTGTTGTCATTAATCTTAATTTCCTTTCAATAATTGTTGGTAAAGATGCCAATAAGATTCGTTCATCTTATTTTTATTAAATTTAATCCCTTGTTGCTGACAAAGTTGCGCAATCACATCATTTTTAGTGCTTTGTTTAATTGCAGTTAGTAAAGCAGGTAAATTACCACGTGGGACGACCGTTCCGGTTTGATTAGTTAGCATTTCAGCATTACCACCAGCAGCAAAAGTGATAACCGGTGTACCACATACCAGTGCTTCCACATTTGTTAATCCAAATGTTTCGGCTAAAGTTGGATTAATAAAAACATCAGCCTGCTGATAAAACTGCGTTAATTGGGCAATATCCGGTACAGCTCCAACAGCATTAATATGTTCATCGACGTGTTGTCCCCGCAAATCACCAACTAATGTTAATTGTAAGTCATCAGCTAACAAATGAGCAATCTGATTTAAATATGATAGTCCCTTATTATTATTCCAAACACTAGCAACGGCCAAACCACGTTTTTTACCATTGTGCGATTGGTATAACGGTTTTTGTAAGTAATTAATAAATTGCTGCACATCAATACCGTTATAAATGACAGCAACCGGATAGTTTTTAAAAAAAGAATTATGAACTAAGGTAGCCATCCATTTTGACGGGGCAACAAAATGTAACCGTTCTGGTGGTAACTGCGTAAATACTTGTTGCTTACGCCAATAATTATGATCTTTACGATTCCAAAACCATGTTTGTGGATATAATGATAATTCACTGTGATGAAGAATTGTCGTTGGGACCTTATTTTGATCTAAAGCCATAATGGCCGCATGTGGTGAAAATGGCCAAATATCGTGTAATGTCCAAACCACCTGGGCTTTACTATGATGGGCTAAATAAGTAAATAATTCAGCAACATTAATATAATAACCATGCAAGTTGTGTAAATGAATTACATCTGGTTGAAACTGATCAATTACTTTAATTAGTTTTTTAGTTGGATAACGGGACGCAAAACCCGCATTATCAAACAAACGCGTTTCTAAGGCTGCTTCATAAAAATTAAGTTTTCCTCTACCAATGCGATACAAAGCAAATGGTGCTTGGGCTTGCCCACGCCCGTAACAAACTAATACTTCAGCACCGTGATGTTGTGCGTATAAAGCCAAATCACTAACAATTTTGCCAGTGCTGCCAAAATTAACAACTGAATTAATTTCTAACAAACGCATATAATCACCTCTTTGCTACAATTATATAACAACGTTTAATCTGCTTTGCAAAATGCAAACGTTGTCCTTTATAATTTATTTCGTTATTAACTAATAAAGGAACATCAAGATGAGTAAAATCAATAAATCACGAATTACCATTATTATTACTACTCTTATGATTATCTGCTCACAATTCACTTTGCAACTACATAGTAGTATTGCAGCTAATGGTGCAGCTAAGATTTATTTAATTGAAATAATTATCGGTTTATGGAGTATCTGGGTGATCGGCTGGCGCGATTTATTACAGCTTCGCATTAAAGAACAATCACCATTAGCAAAATTCGAACTAATAATGCTTATCATTTTTAGCATTTATTATGTTATTACGATGTTATGCCACTATTGGCAACATATGCCTTTAACAAGCAGTTTCTACTTAGCGCGTATCATGATTGAAATGTGTGCCGTTGTGCTGCTTATTAGTTATTATCAACTTAAAGCACGCGATCTTTTTATTGGGGCACTCCTAGCAATATTTATTGGTACACTCGGACAATATGGCGTATTGTTTTGCGGAAATGGTGATTTACGTGGCGCAACAGTTAATATTCTTAGCAATTCAGTAACCATGTACACCTGCCAAATTTTACTAATTCCTAGCATGATTTATTATTTACGACAACCATTACAACGCTGGCTAAAAATAATTGATTTTGTTACGTTATTATTAATTTGGCCAACATTACTACTAACTGGTTCGCGCATGGCTTTGCCATTAGGATTATTAACCTTAGTATTTTCATTATTGCTATTTGCTCATCAAGCCAAAATTTTCTGGACAACACTTGGTAGCACTGCTGCAACTTTACTAGTAGCTATTATTACAATTGCATTATGTTGCGGCCCAGCTAATAAAAACGATCTTGAACGTGCTGTTTATGAACCAGTAACAATCTATAACAAAATTACTCCCCCTGCAGTTCACATTAATATGGATCAATGGCTACATATTAATGAAAATAAACATAATGGTCATAAACACCAAAAAGCTAAGAATCAAGCAGCTGATAGTACCATTAAATTAAGTAATGACATGCGTAAGACAATCAATGGTAAAGCCATCCGGATTATTACTAAAAATAGGCAAAATCTTTGGTTTGGTATTGGAATGTCGTCTGTGCATACTCATCGTTGGGGTTATCAAAAGCCACATAACTTATTCTTATTATTCTTATTACCGTTTGGCATTATTGGATTGATCATTTGCTATTTAATTATCTTAGCTCCCTTACTCGTTGGTATTTTTAATAAAAAATACCGAAAGCAACAGCAATTATTATTAGCATTAATGACATTAGTCCCCGTATTATTTGTTAGCACTAGTCAACCTACATTAGGGGTATTAATTATTAACTTATTATTAGCTAGTCTTATGAGTAGTATTATTGACACTAAATAAAAAATAACGTCACCTACAAGGTGACGTTATTTTTTACGGTCGATTGCGTTGTTCAATATACTCAAGTTTGTGTTGTAATAATAGAGCAGCTAACTTGTATAGATGACCATGTGATTTTTTAAGCATAGTAATAATCGGTCCACTAGTCATTTGATAAATTTCAGGAACTACTTCATGAACTTCCGCATCCCAACCCATTAATTGCTGTTTACGTAAGGTTGATGGCGGAAATGATAACCAAATATAGTACTGAATATTAATCACTTGACGTAAACACTGTTGTACATAAGCCAGCTTAGCCGCTGATAATGAACGTTTATGTAAATCATAATAAGCAATACAAGCCTTCGCAATTTGATAATGTTGCGCTAAATGGTCCTGGGTTTCTTTAACATTCATTGTTAAATTCTGTGGATCAAAGTTAACATGATAAACATAAACCGGATTACGCAAAAAAGTAATTGTGCGCACCGCTCGAATTGGATATAAAACATAAGCAGCATCAACGTAAAACAAATTATCATCAAACTGAATATCATTATCAATAAATAACTTTGTCCGGTAAGTTATTTCGCAAAATGGAATTGGTTTAGTAATATTTAACTCATCAAATTGATAAACATATTGTGATGAATACTGTGCAAAAGTATGTTCAACAATTACATCTTGTTTCATATTATCGCCATTAAACTGAATATAAGGATTAATAACCATATCAACATCATGCATCCCTAAATAATTAATTAAAGTTACTAATCCCATGGTATTAACCCAGTCATGTCCTTCAACAACCTTAAGATACTTACCCTGTGCTTTTTTAACGGCATCATTTAATGCCGCACCATGATTTTCATCCGCATATTTTAATACTCTTATTGTTTCCGGATATTTTTGAACATAATCATAAGCAGTTGACAACGTATCATCATCAGCACCCGCATCAACAATCATGATTTCAATCATCGGCATAATATCATCATGTAAAAGTGTTGGTAAACAAACACTTAAGTATTCTTCATTAGCATAAATCGGAATAATAACTGTTAGTACTTTTTCCATGTGATCATCTCTTTATTAATGACAATATTTTTATTTAATGATGATCAATCATTTTAGCCATTAAAATAACGGGAATAAACCCAGCTTGATCATCATAATATCCACGTGGCATAACTGCTTCATCAGTAAAGCCAAAGTCATGATAAAGCGCAACAGCACGCGCATTACGTTGTTGTACTGTTAATTCAAGCCGTCGCAACATTGGGGTATGCTGCACCCAATCAAGCGCAGTCGTCATTAACAAATGTCCTAAGCCATAATGCCAATAATCTTTTAAAATCGCAATACCTAGTTCACCAATATGTTGCAAATGTGGATCACTGGCGGCGCTAACGCGTACAAAACCAATTAATTGTTGATCTAATGCGGCAACAAACATGGCATTATTAGGCGAAGCATTGACAGCAGCAATTTCCATCGCTTCATTAGCTTCATCAAGTGCTAAACCATTATCAAAAGTAACAAACAATGTTTCTTGTTGTAATTGCTTAATTAATTGCAGCAATGCTGTAGCGTCTGTGGTGCGAACCATTCGTAATGTAACATCAATATTATTCATGATACTGTGCTTCCATTGCGTTAATTAATTGCTGATAACGTGTGCCATGTGCTTTCAAACGAAGTAAACGTTGATTATCATTATGAGCATCCTTATCAAAATGAATTACTAAATAATCATCCGGTAATAAATGAGCTACATATTGGGACCATTCAACAATACTTAACCCATCTCCATCAAAATATTCTTCCAAGCCTAAATCATCAGCACCGCCATCTTCAAGACGATAAACATCCATGTGATAAAGCGGAATACGACCTTCTGGGTATTCACGAATTAACGTAAAAGTTGGACTTTTAACATAACGTTTAATGCCTAAGGCGCGAGCAACACCCTTGGTAAAGGTTGTTTTCCCAGCACCTAAATCACCATCAAGTAAAATAACCATGCCGGGTTGTGCTAATTGTCCAATTTGCATACCAACATTAATTGTTTCATCAGCACTTTTAGTAACAATCGTTAACATGATAATTCCTCTTAATTCATTAAAGTTTGCGCAGCAGTAATGATAGCAACTTTATAAGCATCTTCAGCACTAGCACCACGTGATAGGTCAGAAACCGGTTTATTCAAGCCTTGCAAGATGGGACCAATCGCTTCAAAATTACCTAAGCGTTGTGCAATTTTATAACCAATATTTCCTGATTGTAATTCTGGGAAAATGTAAACTGTTGCTTGTCCCGCAACTTGTGAATTAGGTGCTTTTTGCGCAGCTACTTTCGGTACATAAGCGGCATCAAACTGTAATTCACCATCAAGTGCCAATTCTGGCGCCATTGCATGCGCTAATTTCGTTGCTTCTTGAACTTTAGTAACTACATCAGCATGACCTGAGCCCTTCGTTGAAAAACTTAACATCGCAACGCGTGGTTCAATATCAAATAAAGCAGCCGTTTTAGCTGATTCAACTGCCATTTCGGCTAATTCTTGAGCATTAGGATCAATGTTAATTGCACAATCAGCAAATAGATAACGTTCATGAGCACGTTGCATAATCATGGCACCACTAGTCCGACTGATGCCGGGTTTAGTTTTGATAATTTGCAAAGCCGGCCGCACTGTATCTCCAGTTGGATGAACAATGCCTGAAACCATCCCGTCAGCTTGATTCATATAAACTAGCATTGTGCCAAAATAATTAACATTTTGTAATTGTTCTTTAGCTTGTTCAATAGTAGCTTTGCCATGGCGGCGTTCAACAAAAGCCGTAACCATTTGATCATAATCAGCGTAATTAGCAGGATCAATGATTTTAACACCAGCAATGTCTAAGTGATGTTGTTCAGCAACTGTGGCAATATCTTGCGGATCACCTAGTAAAATGGGAGCTACTAACTTTTCTGCATGTAACCGGGCAACTGCTGTTAAAATCCGCGGTTCATTGCCTTCAGGAAAAACAATGCGAATATTTTTACCATCAATTTTATTTTTTAAACTTGTAAATAATTCCATAAATTATGCTCCTTTATTATCAGTAGTAGTTACATGAGCTGGTAATTGCCAATCAATCGGTTGCTCACCCCACTTTTGCAAAATAGCATTAGTGCGTGAAAACGGATGGGACCCAAAGAAACCATAATTAGCCGAAAATGGACTAGGATGTGCTGATGCAATGACGGCGTTTTTAGTTTCATCAATTAACGGACGTTTTGCTTTTGCTGCTTTACCCCATAAGATAAAAACAACATGACCACGATCAGATAATGCTTTAATAGCCGCATCAGTTAATTGCTCCCAGCCTTTACCACGATGAGAAAAAGCTTGACCGCGTCGGACTGTAAGCACTGAATTTAATAGCAACACCCCTTGATCAGCCCAATGCTTTAAATAACCATGATTGACTGGTTTAATACCAAGATCATCTTGTAATTCTTTATAAATATTAACTAAAGATGGAGGTACTTTAACGCCAGGTTGTACAGCAAAACTAGCCCCTACTGCTTGATTCGGTTCATGATAAGGATCTTGACCTAAAATAACAACTTTCGTTTTAGCAAATGGTGTCCATTCAAAAGCTTGAAAAATATGATACATATCAGGATAGACTGTTTGCGTTTGATATTCATTTTTCAAAAATTGATGTAATTTTTGATAATATGGTTGATCAAATTGCTTTTGTAAAACTTGTTGCCAATCATTATGGATCAATACTTTAGACATTAAAATACACTACCTCCAATTAAACATGCTAAATTAATTATAAAGGTTTATTTAGAAAGGAGGAAATGATTATTATCAACTTATACTTAACTAATAATAACCAAGCAAGTAATGCTTATTTAATCACTAATCGCCAGCACCAGCCACAATACATGTTAACTGGTCGTTTAGGAATTAAAGGCAGCGGCTTTACCCTTTATGATATTGACAATCATACCTTAGGCACAATTATCCAACAAAACGTTACTTTATTTCCAACTTTCATTCTTAAAACAACTGCTAAACCGTTAAAATTATGGGATTGGCATTGGGGAAATTATCACTGGGGCTACTTAACTAATCACTGGTTTTTTTATAAACGCGGAAACAGCTATCAAGTTTATCATCTTCATCATCAAGTCATGACGATTAATGAAGTAATAACTGTTTACGGCAGTAGTCTTCAAATTCAAATTATTAAACCAAGTGATATCAATAATTGTCTACTATTAACAGCTGTTATCAATAGTTGGCAATTACCCAAACAGCGTGAGCGGCACTTACACTTTTTAACTAACCGTTGTTATACTAATTAAAGTTGTTGCTGCATATGATTATAATAATGCGTCCCAATTGGTAATTCACCAACTTTGTGGTAACCAACGCGTTCATATAAACGTTGGGCATTGGGGTTTTGTTGGTCAACATTTAAACTAACTAAATGATAATTATGTTGGTTAGCTAGTTGATTAACCGCTGCTAATAAACGTGTACCAATGCCTCGGTTTTGATAACTTGGCAAAACGGCCAAGGTATCAAGATACCACTCATGCGGCCAAGCTTCACGATCATTAAAAAAGCGGGTATTTGCTGGTAAACCAACTAAAGGTAACAAAGTAGCTAAGGCATCATCAATGTGAGCTTCCGCTTCGGCGGGATAACTTACCGCAATACCAACGACTTTACCATCTTCCTCAGCTACTAATGTATGATGATAACTATAACGATAGGTAGTAGTGGTAAAAGCAGCAGTTAGTAGTTTAAACAGGTCAGCTGTAGAAATTTGTTGCAGTGATGCTAATTCCATCTCATCAAAAACAATTTTTACTAATGGCAAAACGGCTTGCGCATCAGCAGGACGTGCAGAACGAATAATCATTTTTTAATAACCTACTTTCTTTTTTATAATTATACTAAACAAATAATTCGCTAAAAAAGCATAATTATCTTGCAATTTTTTAAAAAAGTCTTTATTGTAACATACTAGAAATATTTTTACCAAACCATTACACTTATTAATTAGATTAATTTATAAAATATCGTCATTTTGCGGTAAAATATTTAAAGGTTGGAATCATCGCCTCGTGGAACAAGGACACCATATGACGGTGGTTTTATTTTATACGTAATTTATATAAATGAAGGAGCGTACTGAACTTTGAAAGTAACTTTTAAAGATGTTTCCCTTTCCTACGATGGTAAAAAAACAATTCTTAAGGACATTAATTTTGTTATTCCTGAAGGATCATTAGTTTGTTTACTAGGCCCAAGTGGTGGTGGTAAATCAACAACGTTAAACCTTATTTCTGGTTTGATTACCCCAACTTCAGGTCACATCTTCTTCAACGACACTGATGTTTCTAAAAAAGATGCTTTAAGTCGTAAAGTTGGAATGGTATTCCAAAACTATGCTCTTTATCCACACTTAACCATTTTAGATAACATTGCTTTTCCACTTAAAATGCAAAAAGTGCCTAAAGAAAAACGTTACGAAACCGCACGGAAATTAGCCAAATTAGTGCATGTTGACGACCAATTAAACAAAAAACCGGGTGAATTATCAGGTGGTCAACAACAACGGGTGGCTATTGCCCGTGCGTTAGCTAAAAAACCAAGTATCTTATTACTTGATGAACCATTATCAAATCTAGATGCGCGTTTACGAATTGAAATGCGTAGCGAAATTCGTCGTATTCAAAAAGAAACCCATATCACAACGGTTTTTGTTACTCATGATCAAGAAGAAGCTTTACATATCGCCGATTACATCATGGTGCTTAATCATGGTAAAATCCAACAATTCAGTACACCTGATGATCTTTATGATCATCCTGCCAATGACTTTGTTGCTAAGTTTATTGGTGAACCAGTTATTAATACCCTACCAATTACTACTTTTGGTCATGACCTTGATGGTATTATTCCTGATGATATTCTTAGCCAAGCCGCTACTGTTGGCATTCGTTCAGAAGCAATTACACCATACGATGATAAACCAATCTTAACTAAGTTAACTGGAAAGATTATTGATAACGAAAAATATGGTCGTGAAAATACTACCAAGATTGACTATAACGGCCAAACATTAGTTACTACTGAAATGGCAAATATTGATGCTAAAGTTGGCGAAGAAATTGCCTTCAATGTTACCAAGAGTGGTTTCTTCTTATTTGATGAAAACGGGAAAACGATTTATGGCGAGGCGAAAAAAGTAAATGATTAATGAAAAACCAACATTTAAATCAACATTAAAAGCATTTTTATACTTATTACCAATGTTGGTAATTACAATTACTTTTAACATTTATCCAATTATTAACTCGTTTTTAATGAGTTTTTATACTAAGTATGATTTCTTTACCAATAAAGTATATCAAATGGGGTTTGGTAACTTCGTCTACTTATGGCATGATCCTAACTTTCATTTAGCGGTTCGGAATACGTTGATTTTTGTATTAGGCGTTGTGCCAGCGACGGTAGTTATTTCGCTAGTAATTGCACTTTTACTTAATAAAATTAAGTTTTTATCTAGTTTATTCCGCACCATTTATTTCTTACCATTTGTTACTAGTACGGTTGCCATCGCAATGGTTTGGAACTGGATTTACAATTCTAATTACGGTTTATTAAATTACTTCTTAGGATTATTTGGTATTCATCCGATTAACTGGTTGACTAATCCGCACTATGCAATGATTGCTTTAATTATTATGAGTATTTGGAAAGGATTAGGTTTTAACATTATTCTTTTCCTTGTCGGTATTAATAATATTGACAAAACATACTATGAAGCAGCTGCTATTGATGGTGCTAATGCTTGGCAACAATTTCGGTATATTACTTTACCATTACTATCTCCGATTACTTTCTTAGTAACGGTTAATGGTATTATTGAAAACTTCAAAGTATTCGATGGTATTTATGCGTTATTCCAAGGAACACCAGGGCCAAGTAACTCATGCTTAACGCTGGTTTACTACTTATATAATAAGTTCTACACTGAATGGCAATATGGCGTTGCCGCTGCAAGTGGGGTGGTATTATTCTTCCTCATCCTATTAGTAACCATTTTGCAATTCTGGTATTCTCGTAAACATGTTCATTATTAATTGAGTAAGGAGACGCATAATGAAATTACGTACAAAGCAAATTATTAGTAAAATTCTAATTTATGCAATCGTCATTTTAGGGGCAATCACGATGTTAATTCCCTTCTTTTGGATGATTTCAACATCACTAAAATCTGGTCCGGAAACAATTAAAATTCCACCCATTTGGATTCCCAAAGTTTTCCGCTGGTCAAACTATGTAGCTGCTTGGCATGCTGCTCCTTTTGGACAATATTTTATTAATAGTATTATCGTCACGGTTGTTACTACCGTTGGGCAATTATTCACGAGTATTTTGGCAGCATTCGCCTTTTCAAAATTAAAGTTTTGGGGTAAGAACGTTATCTTTATGATTTTCCTAGGTACTATGATGATTCCTAGCGAAATGTTAATTATTCCTAACTTTGTAACCTTATCACGAATGCATTTGATTAACACTTATCCAGCTTTAATCTTGCCGTACTTAGCTAGCTTCTTTACAGTATTCACATTACGGCAAGCCTTTCAAGCTGTTCCTGATCAAATTTATTATGCTGCTAAAATCGATGGTGCTTCTGATTGGCGTTTCTTATGGAAAATTTTAGTACCTTTATCTAAATCTTCCATTACTGCTGTTACAGTTTTACAAGTTATTAGTTGTTGGAATGCCTTTATGTGGCCATTAATTGTTACTAACAGTAATGCCATGCGGACATTACCAGTTGGTTTACAAGCCTTCACAACTGATGCGGGTACAACTTACCAATTATTAATGGCAGCATCAACTTTTGTTATTATTCCAATGGTTATCTTATACTTATTCTTGCAAAAATACATTATTGCGGGAATTTCTAAAGCTGGGTTAAAAGGGTAAAAATAAATGAGGAACAAACGTCATTACTTAATCTTGGCATTATGTTTAGTTAGTGTGCTATTAAGTGCATGTCACTTACAACGCAAGCATGATGAAGAAGTTGCTAGTGAAAAAACCGTAACAACCATTACTTTTTTAAATGCGATGCACGGAGCACAGCAACAAGCACTTAATAAAATGATTAAAACATTTAATAATTCACAACAACAATACCGGGTTATTAGTGAACCAGTACGTGATTATTATGCAGTCGATCAAAAAATTTACCGGTTATTGCGCAAGTACCCTACACTAATGTGCCAAGTTATGTTAATGATAAGTTACTAGTTCCGTTTGATGAAGATATGTTTGATGGTAAACATCGCTTATCAACTAGTGATTTTAATGATATTTATCCCGAATTTTTAAAAAATACTAAGTATGATAATAAGTATTATTCAATTCCCTTTAGTAAATCAGTACAAATTCTTTACTACAATAAACACTTACTTAATAAATATCATCTTAGTGTGCCTCATGATTGGCATGATTTTCAAAAAATGCGGCATAAATTACCACATAATGTTGTTTTAGTTAGTTGCAATAAATCACTAGCACCCGAATACACTGCTTTATCAAAAGCAGCCGGCACATATCCGGTAAATGCAGCACTCAAGGCTAATATTACTGATCAAGCTTCATATGAAGCTGCTAATACGTTAGCCACATTAGCCAAACAAAAAGCAATTACCCTGCCTAAAGGAAATTACGGTGATCAATTATTTAAAGATGGCAAAGCGGTTTTTTACATTGGTTCATCAACAGTAATTGCTAATATGCGCGGTGCTCATTTTAAATGGAGTACAGCACCATTACCAATGTTTCATAACCACCAGGCAACCACAATTGGTGGTAACAATATCGTCATGTTTAATAGTGCTACACCGCAGCAACGACAAGGGGCATGGGCTTTTATTAGTTATTTAATTAGTGAACGTGGTAATTTGCAATGGACCCAAGCAACCGGTTATTTACCTATTCGTAAGTCAGTAGCAGCCAGCAAACCATATCACAATTTCTTGCAACAATATCCTTACTATCAAGCTGGGATTACTTCATTGCAATTTGCTTCGCAAACACCGGCTTTTAACGGTTATGAAACTTTTTATCAGTTAGAAAAGCAAATGTTACAAAAAATCGTTACTAAGCATGTTGATATTAGGCAACAATTACAAATATTACAAAACAAAACGATTAATATTTTGAAAAAAATAATTCACAATAAAAATAACCGTGATGTTAATTAACATCACGGTTATTTTTTACCAACGGTTTTTAATAACACGCTCCATCTCGCGATCTTGCGCACGCCGTTTCAAAGTTTCACGCTTATCATATTCATGTTTCCCTTGGGCAACACCCAAAGAAACCTTGGCAAAACCATGTTTTAAGTAAACGCTAAGTGGTACTAAAGTAATTCCTTTATTTTGGGTAATACCGGCTAATTTGGCAATTTCCTTTTTATGAAGTAACAATTTACGATTGCGCAACGGATCAACATTAAATTGGTTACCTTCTTTATATGGACTAATATGCACATTTTCAAGCCATACTTGACCACGTTTTACTTGTGCAAAACCATCACGTAAATTAATTTTACCCGCACGGACTGATTTAATTTCTGTCCCTGTTAAAGCAATTCCCGCTTCATAGGTATTCAAAATATTATAATCATGACGGGCCTTTTTATTTTGCGCTAATAAATTTTGCGGCTTTTGTTTTGTTTTCTTTTTTGCCATTAAAATCACCAAACCTTATTTCAAAAGCTAATTAGTGTTTTTGATGTTGGCCATGTTGAATATGAATTTGATTAAATGGACGTTTGCCGCGCCGTTTATTACCACTACGGTTATTACGCCGCGGTTTATTATTATCATTACGACTTGGCATTGGCCGCCGCCGTTTACTATGATCAACTAATTTGCCTAAATCACTGGTTGGCGCATTTTCTGGATCGACTAATGAAAAATCAATTTCATGTGCATCAACATCAACCCGATCTAATTTTACCTTAACTGGTTGCCCAATTCTAAAGGTACGCTTAGTATGTTCCCCAACTAATGCCATTTGACTTTCAACAAAATCATAGTAGTCATCAGTCATATTAGAAATATGCACTAAACCTTCAACGGTATTTGGCAAAGTAACAAACATACCAAAACTAGTGGTTGAACCAACAACGGCATCAAATTCTTGACCTACTTTATCGGCCATAAATTCAGCCTTCTTCAAGTCATCATTGTCACGTTCAGCATCGACAGCCACCCGTTCACGAGTTGAACTTTGTTCCGCAACATCTGGTAATTGCATTTGCCAAGTTTGCTTTACTTCAGGTGAAGTACCTTGTTCTAAATAACTATGAATCATCCGGTGACCAAATAAGTCAGGGTAACGCCGAATTGGTGAAGTAAAGTGTGTGTAATACTTAGCTGCTAAACCAAAATGCCCTAGTAATTCATCAGAATAATGGGCTTGCTTCATACTCCGCAAAGCCATCGTCGTTACTAATGCTTCTTCTGGTGTACCTGCCACTTGCGTCAAAATATCTTGTAAGGTTTTTGATTTAACTGGTCCTTTACCATGTTTAACGACAACACCAAAACTAGATACAAATTCAATGAAATCATGCAATTTTTCTTCATCTGGTGTTTCATGAACCCGATAAATAAAAGGTACATGCATTTTATAAAAGTGTTCAGCAACGGTTTCGTTAGCAGCTAACATGAATGATTCAATCATCCGTTCAGCAATGCCACGGTGCCGTAAAACAATATCAATAGGATGACCTTCTTCATCACAAATGATTTTAGCTTCGTCTTCTTCAAAATCAATCGCACCACGCGCATGCCGCATATTAGCTAAGATTTCATGCAATTCAGCCATTGCATGGAACATTGGCAATAATTTTTGATAGCGTGCTTCTAATTCAGGATCATGTTCTTCCAAAATTTTATTAACGTTATTATAGGTCATACGTTCAGTTGAGCGAATGACGCTTGGAAAAATGTCGTGAGCTACAACGTTACCTGCTTGGTCAATTTCCATTTCACAAGTTAAAGCTAACCGTTCAACATGTGGGTTTAAAGAACAAATACCATTTGATAATTTAAATGGTAACATCGGAATAACCCGGTCAGTTAAGTAAACACTAGTACCGCGTTCGTAAGCATCACGGTCCAATGGTGAACCAGGCGTAACGTAATGGCTAACATCAGCAATATGAACACCTAAATGAAAATGGCCATTATCCATCTTCCAAACATTAACCGCATCGTCAAAGTCTTTGGAATCATCACCATCAATAGTTACTACATATTGATCAGTTAAATCACGACGGCCAACTTTTTCTTCAGGTAATACTTCGTCAGGAATAGCTTCTGCTTGGGCCATGGCTTCTTCAGAAAAATCAACGGTAATATCATGTTGTTCAACAATCGTCATGATATCGACGCCAGGTTCGTTCTTGTTACCTAAAATTTGCGTTGCGATCCCACGTAACATATCAGGATGTTGTGCACTCAAATAATGAGTAATTTCAGCAACAACAATATCGCCTTGTTGTGGTTCAATACCAGTATCATCTAATAATAATGAATACTTGCTTAACTTCTTTTGATGACTTGTTATTACTCCTAATTTACCAGTCCGGCGTGTTTTTTCAGCAGTAAATGGTACAAATTCACCTACTAAACGGGTAATTTTATGGGAAATAATCGCAATGATTACCCCTTCAGCACCACGATCATCATCTGCTTTTGCTTGCCGTGTAATCAATGTCTTAACTGTATCGCCATCTAAAGCATAATTAGTAGCAACCGGCGGGATAAAAATGTCCTTTTCCTTTTTTTCAGGATCGAAATTGACAAAACCAAAGCCACGATCATTAGCGTGGAATTCACCTTCAACGATATTAGCTGGTTGGGCTAATTTAAAATTACCATCTTCAACACTAAGAATGCCATTTTCAATCATTTCATTTAGAATGGGCATCAAATCTTTGGTATTACGGAGATCTAAGGCCTGCTTCAAAGCAGTAACCGTATGCGGTTGATCTTCATGTAAAACGATTTGTGATAAGATCATTGCACGTAATTGTGATAAATCTAACATTTAAGCACCTCTTTCTACCAAAATATGGTTTTATTTCTTTAAATAATATGTATTTTCAATTCAATAAAAAAGAGACTAGTAAATAAATTCACCAGTCTCAAATTATTTTTAATATTTAACTCAAGACTTTGTCATATATGGCAGCAATCTAATGCGATGACAAGTAAGCTAACCAAATGGCAAAGACAAAAAACAGAATTCCTAAAACAACGGTTACACGTTCCATAACTGCTTCAAAGCCACGCGACTTTTGTTTGCCGAAAAGATCAGCCGCACCACCAGACAAAGCACTTAATGCGTCTTGTTGTTTACTTGGTTGGATCAATACTGCAATAATAATTAAAATTGCATCAATGATTAAAAGCGTCTGAACAACACTATACAAAGCGCTCGCTCCTTTAATTACTGTTACTTTGATAATAACATATTACTATAATGCAAACAAGTAAACATCACATTAACTAAAATCAGATAACGATAAAATCTTATGACGTAATTTGGCAATATTACTCCGATCAGTTAAAATCACCAAAATATCACCATCACGAACAATAGTATCCCCATGCGGTAACACTTCATCTTCACCACGCCGAATAGCAATTAGTAACATATCTTTCGGCCATTTGATTTCCCGGACTTGTTTTCCTGATAACGCACTTCCTAAGAAAACAGGTACTTCCATCCGTTCTGGATGATGAATATGTTCAACCCGGTTAGTAGCTACCAAACCTGACAATAATGAATTGTAAATCGGTGCACCACCAAGGATATCAACCACCATATAAGCAACTAATGATAATACTGCTAAAGGCATTAAATGACCTAATGAACCAACCATTTCCGTTACTAATAAAATTGCCGTAAAGGGAGCTTTACCAATACCAGCAAAATAACCAGCCATTGAAAAAATAATCAAATTCATTAAGTAAACCCGTGGTAGCAAACCTAATTTAATCATAATAACGCCATAAATAGCACCTAAAACAGCCCCTAAGGATAAAATCGGTAAGAAGATGCCACCCGGTAGCCCCGAACCATATGAAATCATTGAAAAAACAAAACGCAAAATAAATAAACCAATCAAAACACTTAATGCTGGGATAAACGAATTAAAATGTAAAATAATAGCGTTACCACCGCCTAAAAACTTTGGAAAGTACATGCCAATCGGAATAACTAATAATAACGGTACTAAACCATGTAAACAACGCGGTAGTTTAATTAGTTTTTTATACCAGTGCGGCATGGCCAATAACACGCGTTGATATAAATAACCGAACAAACCTAAAATAATTCCTAATACCACTAAATGCCAAAATTGATTAATTGGCAAACTTTTCATATAAGTTAAATGTAAGATAGGCGTTAAACCAAAAACACGTAGTGATACCAAGTCAGCCCCAATTGAACTAGCCAAACAACTAATCCATAAAATTGGCGAAAAATTGTGATAAACTTCTTCCAAAACAAATAAGGTACCCGCAATCGGCGCATTAAACGCGGCCGACAAACCAGCGGCCGCACCACTAGCGATTAATACCCGTCGTTCAATCGGCGAACGGCTAGTTTTTTCAGCAATTCCTTGACCAACAGCGGCACCTAATTGAATTGAAGGTCCTTCACGACCCAAAAATAATCCCGGTCCAATTGATAACACACCGGCAACAAACTTCTTCCAAAGAATGGGCCACCATTGTGTTTCCAATTCGCCGTCTAATTGGCCTTCAACCTGGGGAATTCCTGATCCAGCAATATTTGGTTCTGTATGTAATAACCAACCAACAAATATACCAATGGCAATAACTAACAAAATGACGGCAAGTAACCACCAAACATGATGACGAAGCAGCGGATCAATATGGACAAACCATGCGAGCATTTTATTAATTAATAACCGGAATAAACTAATTACCGCTCCCGTTAAAACACCAACAACTAAGCCCCATAAAATAAAATAAACACGAGCAAAGTCTAATTTTAATCGCGGCGATTTCATTTGTCGTGCCTCCCTACACTTAATATCAAAACATACAAATTATACCACAATCAATTATTATTTTTAGGCAAACCGAAAATTTTTAATAATCAAAAAATAAGTGATTACTTATATTAGCAATCACTTATTTTTTAACGTTTACCGTAAATTATAAAAAGCGTTTTTACCTAGATAACTAGCTGCCGTTCCTAATTGATCTTCGATACGCATTAATTGGTTATACTTAGCAATTCGGTCTGTCCGGCTTAAAGAACCAGTTTTAATTTGACCAGCATTAGTAGCAACTACTAAGTCAGCAATAGTGGTATCTTCGGTTTCACCCGAGCGGTGTGAAATCACAGCTGTATAACCTGCTTCTTTAGCCATTTCAATTGCTTCAAATGTTTCGGTTAAAGTGCCAATTTGATTTAGTTTAATTAAAATTGCATTAGCTGCATGTTTAGTAATACCTTTTTGTAAGTAATCAGTATTAGTTACAAACAAATCATCACCAACAATTTGCACTTTTTTACCTAACTTAGCTGTAACCTTTTGCCAAGCTGCCCAATCATTTTCAGCAATTGGATCTTCAATTGAAATAATTGGATATTTATCAACAAGTGCTGCTAACAAATTGATTAATTCATCAGTAGTGTATTGCCGACCATCACCTTTAAGTTCATAAAGTTGTTGGTCAGTATTATAAAATTCTGATGCAGCACAATCGAACGCGATAGCAATATCAGTACCGGGTTGATAACCCGCTTGTTGAATTGCTTCCATTAGAAAAGCAAAAGGTTCCTCATTATTTTTCAAGTTAGGAGCAAAACCACCTTCATCACCAACCGTTGTCGCATAGCCATGGGCTTGTAATACTTTTTGCAAAGCATGGAATGTTTCTGAGCCCATTCGAATTGCTTCGTGAATACTATGGGCACCGACTGGCATAATCATGAATTCTTGAAAGTCAACGTTATTCGCAGCATGCACCCCACCATTAATGACATTCATCATTGGCACTGGTAAAACATGCGCATTAGGACCACCCAAATATTGATATAATGGTAAACCTAATTCATCAGCTGCTGCACGGGCAACAGCTAATGAAACACCTAAAATAGCATTCGCACCTAAGCGTCCTTTATTAGTAGTACCATCAAGACGAATCATTGCCGCATCGATTGCGCGTTGTTGAAAAACATCATAACCAATTACTTCTTTAGAAATAACATTATTAACATTATTAACCGCCTTAAGTACCCCTTTACCTAAGTAACGTTGCTTATCATTATCACGTAATTCAACAGCTTCATGCTCACCAGTTGAAGCACCAGAGGGAACAATTGCTCTCCCAAAGCCACCAGCCTCAGTATATAGTTCAACTTCAACAGTGGGATTGCCTCGTGAGTCTAAAACTTCACGTGCTAAAATATCGGTAATCATTGACATAAGAAACGAAACCTCACTTGTTAAAATTTAGTCATTAATATTATTATAATGCACTAATTTTAAAAATGATGCTGGATCTAAACTAGCCGTTCCAATTAAAACACCGTCAATATCATTTTGTGCCATAATGCCACGAATATTAGTTGTATCAACTGAACCACCATATAAAATATGAACTTGTTGGGCAACATCATGCCCATATAACCCGGCAATTGTTTGACGAATTAATTGTGCAACCGTTTGAAGCTGTGGTAATGTTACTGTTTGCCCAGTATCAGTTGCCCAAATTGGTTCATAAACGATACTCATTGTGGCCACTTGGGCTGCCGTTAAATCAGTTAAATCATCATTAATTTGACCACTAATCCATTCATCAGTTTTGCCATCAGTGCGAATCTTAGCATTTTCACCACAACACAAAATTGGGGTCATATGGTTTCTAAATAAAGCTTTCGCCTTGCGATTAATGATTGCATCTGTTTCACCAAAGAAACCACGCCGTTGCGAATAACCGATGATACCATATGTTACGCCCATATCGCCTAAAACTTGTGGTGAAGATTCACCCATAAAAGCACCAGCTTCTTCAAAATAACTATTTTCAGAAGCTATTTTTAATGGTGTCCCTTGTGCCGCCGTTAATAAAGTAGATAAATCCAGTGCTGGTGCTGCAATTACTGAAATTACATCATCAGGTAGTTTGCCCTTAATGGCTTGCATAAAGGTCATTGCTTCTTTTGGTCCCTTATTCATTTTCCAATTACCCACAATCATTGGAATTCTCATAATTAACACCAACTTTTTCATTAATTAGCATCAGCCCTTACCATGATGCCATTTTAATTTTAACTACTAAGTAATAATTCCACCAACATTTTAGCATTAAAAAAGTGGTGTTTTTTAATAACACCACTTCACAATGCTTAACAGCCAATACGTTACTCAAACCCATATTTTTTGATCGTCGTCCCCAACAAAATGCGTATCAACTCGTTTACACTGGTAAAAAGCATTATAACAAGTCATTTTAATAACTTTCAAGCAATAATATCATTGTAAGTGTTGCGTTCGTTGGGTATCACGCCGCAAAATAGGGGCTAAATACTGACCAGTATAACTATTAGCTACTTGAGCAACTTCTTCTGGTGTCCCCGTGGCAACAACCGTTCCGCCAGCCTCTCCTCCTTCAGGACCCAAATCGATTAAATAGTCAGCTGTTTTAATAACATCCAGATTATGTTCAATAATTAGTACAGTATTACCAGCATCAACTAAACGTGCCAATACTTGTAGTAACCGCTTAATATCGTCCATATGCAAGCCAGTTGTTGGTTCATCAAGAATATAAAAATTATGGCCACGTGATTGTTTTTGTAATTCAGCGGCTAATTTCATGCGTTGGGCTTCACCACCGGATAAGGTAGTTGCTGATTGGCCTAATTGGACATAACCTAAACCAACATCAATAATTGTTTGTAACTTATGTTCAATCCGGGGAATGTTCTTAAAAAATTCATGCGCTTCATTGACTGTCATTCTTAAAACATCAGCAATATTTTTTTCTTTATAATGAACTTCTAAAGTTTCCGAATTGTAACGATTGCCATGACAAACATCACACGGTACATAAACATCTGGTAAAAAGTTCATTTCAATTTTAACGATCCCATCGCCTTTGCAGGCTTCACAACGACCGCCTTTAACATTAAAACTAAACCGTCCTTTCGTGTAACCACGCATTTTTGCTTCATTGGTTTGTGCAAACAAATCACGAATATCATCAAAAACACCTGTATAAGTAGCCGGATTAGAACGCGGGGTTCGTCCAATTGGACTTTGATCAATATCAATAACTTTATCAATATTTTCCCAACCAGTCAGTTGCCGATATTTACCAGGTTTAGCCGCACTATGAGTAATTTTTTGTGCTAAAGCACGCTTTAAAATACTATTAACTAATGTTGATTTGCCACTTCCCGAAACGCCGGTAACAACAACCATTTCTCCTAAAGGAATATCAACATTAATTTTTTTAAGATTATGTTCAGCCGCGCCTTTAAGATGTAATATTCGGCCGTTACCATGCCGGCGTTGTAATGGTACCGGGATAAACTTCTTTCCCGATAGATATTGTCCGGTTAATGAATGCGGATTTTGCATTACTTCTTGTGGCGTACCAGCAGCCATTACTTGACCACCAAATTCACCAGCTCCCGGACCGATATCAAGCAAATAATCAGCTGCGCGCATGGTATCTTCATCGTGTTCAACCACAATTAAAGTGTTACCTAAATCACGCATCTGTTGTAATGAATGCAATAACCGTTCATTATCGCGTTGATGTAGCCCAATTGATGGTTCATCAAGAACATATAAAACGCCGGATAAATTAGCGCCAATTTGTGTTGCTAAACGAATCCGTTGCGCTTCACCACCCGACAATGTACCTGCCGAACGACTTAATGTCAGATAATCTAAGCCTACATTAGTTAAAAAAGTCAGCCGATCGAGCACTTCTTTAATAATTGGTTGGGCAATTTTGGCTTTTTGTCCTTCAAAACGTAATTGAGCAAAAAATTGTAACGCGTCTTTAATCGGATAATCAGAAACCGTTGCGATATCTTGATTAGCAATTTTGACCGCTAATGCTTGCGGATTTAACCGCCGGCCATGACAAACGGGGCATGGCAGTTCAGTCATGTACTGGCGCATTTTGGTTCGGCCCAAAACACTACGTGCCATTTTATAACGACGCATGATATTAGGTAGTATGCCTTCAAATACTTCGTCATTATCGCGTAACCCAAATTCACTATTGAAATGAAAATGAAAGGTACGTGTCCCTGAACCATACATTAACAAATCTTTTTGCGCTGCCGGCAAGTCTTGATATGGCGTATCAACATCAATTCCAAAAGCTTGTGCTGCTTGTAGTAACATCGTCGGATAATAAGCCGAAGTAGTTGAATTCCACGGTACAATCGCTCCTTCACGTAAACTCTTCTGTGGATCGGGAACAACTAAATCTTCATCAACCGCTAATTTAATTCCTAAGCCATCACAAGCCGGACAAGCACCAAAAGGCGAATTAAACGAAAATAACCGTGGTTCTAATTCGCCAATAGTGAACCCACACAATGGACAGGCATAATGCTCAGAAAAAACTAATGGTGTACCACCAATAACATCAATTTGAGCATAACCATTCGCTAAACGCAGGGCGGTTTCTAAAGAATCAAATAACCGTGAACGGATACCATCTTTAACAATTAAACGATCAACGACAATTGCAATATTATGTTTTTGATTTTTATTTAGATTAATTTCATCATCAAGATGATAAGTCGTGCCATCAATTTGCACACGGACATAGCCTTCACGTTTCGCCTTAGCAATAACTTGTTTATGTTGGCCTTTTTTAGCCCGTACTACCGGTGCTAAGACCTGAATTTTCGTGCGTGCGGGTAAATTCATTACTTTATCAGTCATTTGGTCAACCGATTGACTAGTAATCGGCGTACCATCATTAGGACAAATAGGCGTACCTACCCGCGCCCACAATAAGCGTAAGTAATCATTAATTTCAGTAACTGTACCAACTGTTGAACGCGGATTATGTGAAGTTGTTTTTTGGTCAATTGAAATGGCCGGACTTAAACCATCAATCGCATCCACATCGGGTTTATCCATTTGACCTAAAAATTGGCGGGCATAAGCGGATAAGCTTTCAACATAACGACGTTGGCCTTCCGCATAAATGGTATCAAAAGCTAGTGAGCTTTTACCAGAACCAGACAAACCAGTGATTACTACTAGCTTATGCTTCGGAATATTAACATTAATATTTTTTAAATTATGTGTTCGTGCACCCCGAATAATAATTTCATCATTTTTCATCAGTATTTTAGCCTCATTATTGATCTGCTTTTAATTCGAGAATCGTATCCCGCAAAGTAGCCGCTTGTTCAAAGTCTAACTGTTTAGCAGCTGCTTGCATTTCTGCTGTTAAGCGCTTAATTAATGCTGTGCGTTCTTGATTATTCAAATGCTGATAATCAATTGCTTGCAAGGTTTGTTTTTCATCATTTGCTTCATGAGTATCTGTTTGTAAAGCACGAATATTTTCGCGAATTGGTTTAATAACTGTTTTAGGAATAATATGATGTTTTTCATTATAGGCTTCTTGTATTTTACGACGCCGTTTTGTTTCATTAATAGCAGCACGCATTGAATCAGTAATTTTATCAGCATACATGATAACTTCACCATGCGCATTCCGCGAAGCACGACCAATCGTTTGAATTAATGAACGTTCTGCTCGTAAAAAACCTTCCTTGTCCGCATCGAGAATTGCAATTAACGAAACTTCAGGTACATCGATCCCTTCACGTAACAGATTAATACCAATTAAAACATCAAATTTACCAGCACGTAAATCATGAATAAGCTTAGTGCGTTCAAGTGTCTTAATATCACTGTGCAAATAACGTACCTTAATGCCCAGTTCCTTTAAATATTCGGTTAAATCTTCAGCCATTTTCTTAGTTAACGTAGTTACAAAAACACGTTCATGCTTTTTAATGCGTTGATTAATTTCACTAACCAAATCATCCATTTGTCCCATACTTGGCCGAACTTCAATCTTTGGATCTAATAAACCAGTCGGACGAATAATTTGTTCAGCAATATCAGCCTTTGGTACCCGTGCTAATTCATAAGGTCCGGGAGTTGCGGAAACATACAAAATTTGATTAACATGTTCTTCAAATTCATCAATTTTTAACGGGCGATTATCTAACGCGCTCGGCAGACGAAAACCATAATCAATTAACATTTGCTTACGTGCTACGTCGCCGTTATACATCCCCCGAATTTGTGGCATGGTTACATGTGATTCATCAACCATAATCAGCGTATCTTTAGGAAAGAAATCAAGTAATGTATGTGGTGGCTCACCTGGTTGTCGACCATCAAGATGACGGGAATAATTTTCAATACCCGAGGTATATCCCATTTCCCGCATCATTTCAATGTCATAGTTAGTGCGTTGTTCCAAGCGTTGGGCTTCAACTAGTTTATTTTGCGCCCGTAGTTCCTTAAGTCGGACGTCTAATTCCGCTTTAATACTAGTTAAGGCTCGTTCCATTTGGTGATCCCCAACCATAAAATGTGTTGCTGGGAAAATGGTAACTTGATCACGCTTGCCTAACACTTCACCAGTTAACGAATCAATTTCACTAATTTGGTCAATTTCATCGCCAAAAAATTCTACCCGCAAGGCATGATTATCTTGTGAAGCCGGAAAAATTTCAACAGTATCACCATGCACCCGGAAACGGCCCCGTTGAAAGTCAATATCGTTGCGATCAAATTGAATAGCGACTAATCGTTGTAATAGCGCATCGCGATCCAGTTGTTGACCCACATGAAGCATAATCGTATGCTTTTTATATTGTTCAGGATCACCTAATCCATAGATACTTGATACGGAAGCAACGACAATCACATCACGGCGGGCTAATAAGGCACTAGTAGCACCATGACGTAGCTTATCAATTTCATCATTGATACTAGAATCTTTTTCAATGTAAGTATCACTGGATGGTACATAGGCTTCAGGTTGAAAGTAATCATAATAACTAACAAAATACTCAACTGCATTATGGGGGAAAAATTCTTTAAATTCACCATATAATTGACCAGCTAATGTTTTATTATGCGACAAAATCAATGTTGGCCGATTTAAATTAGCAATAATATTAGCCATGGTGAATGTTTTCCCTGTCCCTGTCGCTCCTAATAAAATTTGTTCTTTTTTGCCAGCTTTAAAACCAGCCGTTAATTTAGCAATAGCCTGGGGTTGATCACCAGCAGGCTGATAAGGAGCAACTAATTCAAACTTACGTTGTGGAATTTGTCTTTCTGTCATTTTTACCTCGTAATATTAAAAAACAACAATAGATACGAAAAAGAGTTTGCTAAGCAAACTCTTTTCATACGTGATATTAAAACTAAATTATTTGGCATCTTCAATAAAAGCATGCAAATCATTTTCAAAAGCAGTTAACTTATCTTGAGCAGCTTGTGCTGTTGATGCGCTAGTTCCTACATAAAACTTAACTTTTGGTTCAGTACCAGAAGGCCGAATGGCAATCCATGTGCCGTCTTCTAATTGATATTTCAAAACATTAGATTCAGGTAAAGCAACATCAACACTATGCCCATCTTCAAGATAAGTAATTGTTTGCGCTTGTAAGTCCATAACTGACATTACCTTATAACCAGCAAAGGACTCCGGATTGGCTTCACGAAAATGCGTCATTAATTGGTTCATTTGCGTTGTGCCATCTAAACCAGCAAAAGTAATTGCCGTTGTCTTTTCGGCAAAATAACCATATTTAGCATATAATTCTTGAATACCGTCATATAACGTCTTACCTTGTTGCTTATAATAAGCAGCTACTTCTGCTAAAAGCACTGTTGATTGAATGGCATCTTTATCACGTACAAACGGTTTAATCAAATAACCATAACTTTCTTCAAAGCCAAATAAGAAAGTATGATCACCAGTTGTTTCAAAATTCTTAATTTGTTCAGCAATAAATTTAAAACCAGTTTCAACATTAATCATTTTAACATGGTAATCTTCGGCAATCTTAGTTGCTAATTCAGTTGAAACAATCGACTTAACAACTGCACCATTAGCTGGCAAAGTACCCGCATTTTTACGAGCACGGAGCAAATAATTAAGCAATAGAGCTGCGATTTGATTACCAGTTAATAATTGGTATTCACCATTAGGTTGACGGACAGCAGCGCCAAGACGATCAGCGTCCGGATCAGTTGCAATTAATAAATCAGCACCTTCCTTTTTACCTAATGCAATTGCCATATCAAATGCTTGTGCAAACTCTGGATTAGGAAACGGTACAGTTGCAAATTCTGGATCGGCAACCGCTTGCTCAGGAACCATCGTAAAATCAGCAAAACCTGCATTACGTAAAGCACGTTCGCCTAATACTTTACCAGTACCATGTAACGGCGTATAGATCAACTTCATCGTTTTGCCAACCGTGTCAACTAAATGTTGATCAATCGTTACTGTTTTTACTGCTTGCAAATAAGCTTGGTCAACATTTTCACCAATTAATGTCATTACGTGTTGTTCACGTAATTGTTGTTCGTCAGCTACTTGAATTGCGAACAAATCATCAACACTACGTACATATTTGGTAATCATATCTGACTCTTTTGGTGGCATTTGACCGCCATCAGGACCATAAATCTTATAACCATTATATTGTTTAGGGTTATGACTAGCAGTAATCATAATACCCGCATAGGTATGCAAATGACGCACCGTAAATGATAATTCTGGTGTCGGCCGCATATCATCAAAAACATAAGTTGGAATATGATGATATCCTAAAACCCGCGCTGCTTCATGAGCAAACTCGTGGGAATGGTAACGTGAATCAAAGCTAATTGCCACACCACGTTTTTTAGTAGCTTCATCTAAAGTGTCCATAAACCGGGCTAAACCCTCAGTTGCTTGGCGAACAGTATAAATGTTCATGTTATTAATGCCAGGTCCCATTACGCCCCGCATGCCAGCAGTGCCAAAATTCATTGGCTTACTAAAATTTTCTTCTAATTGTTTTTGATTATTACTAATTTGATTTAATTCATGTTTTAATTCAATATCTAAGTTTGGTTGTTTTAACCAATTTTGGTAATTATCTTGCCAAGTCAAAATAATATTCCTCCTTATGAAGAACTACTTGTTATTATACTAATAATTCAAAATTTAGTACACTAGTAGCCCACTAATAACAAAAAAGGATAGCAATATTGCTACCCTTTTTTAATTAACATAATTAATTTATTCTCAAATTAGCAGTTTACTACCATTGCTACATCAACAACACGCACGCAATGATGCCATACTTGGCATTGATATGCGACAACGTTACCACATGCATTAATGTAGTAGCAAGTTTCAACTGATACCCATGTATATGAAACATATTCCTTTACCCAGATAATAACACGATGATGATGAGCGCAAGGGTGATCACATGGTGTGTCTGGTACATTAGGAACATCCGGCTTAACTGGTTTTACGGGCTTAACAGGTTTGACTGGCTTAATTGGTTTAACCGGTTTCACTGGTTTTACAGGCTTAACTGGTTTGGTTGGTGCAGTCGGTGCTGTTGGCGCTGTCGGTGCTGTTGGCGCTGTTGGTGCAGTACCTGCGGTGCCAGCTGTTCCTGCTGTTGGCGTCGTAGTTGTTGTACCAGCTGTTACTTTAGTATTATTTGTTGCTGGTTTAGCGTTATTAGCAACATTAGCCGTTCCTGCTGTTTTTTTATCAGCTGATGCTGTTGCAGTCGTAGCAGCTGGTTTAACAACAGTTGATTTTGTCGTAGTTGTTGCTTGTATATTTGTGTTAGCAACAGCTGCCGGTGTTACTTTGGCAGTGGTTGTTGTAACAGTTGATGCTACTGATGATTTTTGATCATTAGTAGTTGTGTTCGATGAAGTTGCGTTGACTACTGTTGAATTATTAGCAGCATTATTCTTAGTTACTGCAACATCATTATTGTTAGATGCAACTGTATTAAGTTGATTGGCGTGAACAACACCAGGTGTCATTAATAAGCCGAACCCAAATGCAGCTGCTGTTAACCATAATTTATTAGGTTTACTCATAATAAAATATCCTTTCTTTAAAATATTGATAATATAAATATCATTATAATTATAATTCTTTTATAATAAATTTTATATATTTTGAGAATAAATCAGTTTTGTCCGTGTGCTGTTTTAATCCATTTTTGTTTTTTAGTAATTTTTCGATATAACGCAATAACAACCGATGGAAAAAGAATAAGATTATAAACATTCATTCCTAAACATTCAATAATTGTCCGCAACTTAACCTTCTTAACATCGCTGCTAAATTTAATACTCATATACAATGCCAAAAAACAATTAGCGTCAATTAAAAAAATGAATAAATTAACAAAAGCGTTAATCCGTTCCAAGGCAAAAATGAAAGTCAACAAATTAGAAAAACCCACTAACAAAGTAAAAAATGGCAAAAACATGAAATATGTCATTTCAACCTTAGCACTCAACTTAATTTGTGAACTGTGAATAATCTTTTTCAAGTATTTACCAATACAATCTAACCCACCTTGCGTCCAGCGGAAACGTTGGCGAATAAACGATACTAGTTTGTTAACTGCTTCCTGATATACAACAATGTCGCTACAATATAGCGTTTTCTTACCTTGTAACAAGAAATTCGTACTAAATTCAAAATCTTCTAGTAAGGCATTGCCCCACGGAGCAGCTTGTTCTTTAATCGCATTCATTCGAATAAACTGACCGTTACCAGATGCTGCAGCATCATGAATTTTATTACGAATACGTTGAATCCAATCATTAACAGTAGCAAATTCAATATCTTGCATTTTTTGCAGCCAATTATTGGCATTCAACATTCTAACTTTGGTTTGTAATAACGCTAATTGTGGATCACTAGCAAACCGATATAATACTTTTTGAAAATCTACTTGTTTCATAACGGCGTCAGCATCCAACACACCGATAACATTATCGCCACCAGCCGGCGTTTGTTGACGAATATAATTTAACCCATAATTTAACGCATCCCCCTTGCCCGTTTGTGCATTTGGTAAAGTGCGTCGGATAAGATGAATTTTGTTACTCTGCTGATGATCAGTAATAAACTTCGCAATCACTGCTGCCGTCCCATCATCAGAACCGTCATCGATAACATAAAGACAAACTTACGGTAAGTTAATTGTATTTTTCAAAAAGTTAATTAACGTTTGCTTAGCAACTTCAGCCTCATCAAGCATCGGCATGAGAATAAACATCTTAATATCGTTAGGAATTTGCGAAAAATCATAATTAATTTTCGTTTCCCGCAATGACCCGCATATCAAAATAATTACCCACACGGAATAAAAAGATACTCCAATAAAAGATATTAAAAGAATTAAATTAATTATGTTATACATGTTAACTTATTATATTATCTGTCTCTTATACACA
>JAHLFS010000054.1 GCA_018883675.1 Candidatus Paralactobacillus gallistercoris
ATTAATAATTTTTTGCTAAAATAGCAAATAGTAACAACAGGACGGAGTTTTCTAAAGGGGATAATCATGAAAATAACAAATTTGGCACCTGAATTTATTAAAGCAATGCCTATTTTACAAAAAATTAAAGCAGCTGGTTATGAAGCATATTTTGTTGGGGGAAGTGTTCGTGATACTTTACTACATCTTCCAATCCATGATGTTGATATTGCTAGCAGTGCTTATCCGGCTGAAATTAAGGATATTTTTTCACATACAATTGATACTGGCATCCAGCATGGAACAGTTACTGTTATGCAGGGCAAGGAAGGATACGAAATTACCACGTTTCGAACGGAATCAGGCTATCAAGATTTTCGGCGCCCCGATAAAGTAACCTTTGTACGTTCGCTAGCTGAAGATTTAAAACGTCGTGATTTTACAATTAATGCACTAGCAATGCGTCATAATGGTGAAATTGTTGATTTGTTTGATGGCTTAACAGATTTGAAGCGAAAAATTATTCGCGCTGTCGGTGATCCTAATGAACGTTTTCATGAAGATGCATTACGCATGATGCGGGCCGTTCGTTTTGAAGCTAAATTAGGTTTTGAAATCGAAGAACACACTGCACAAGCATTATTAAAACATCATGTACTATTAGCTAAGATTGCGGTAGAACGGATTCATGTGGAATTTGTCAAAATGATGATGGGGCATTGGCGTAACAATGGTTTACGTTCATTTTTAAATGCTCACTTATTTGAAAATTGTCCTGGTTTTGCTCAACATGGCAATGATTTAGCAACTATTTTACAACTAGCCGCTACACCATTAACTAATGAAGCTAGTGTATGGACATTAGTAGCAGTTGCTTGTCATTTAAATGATCGACAAACTAGTAAGTTATTGCGACAATGGAAATCATCAAATGATTTAATTAATGTAGTTTCGGCCGCCGTTAAGTTTTTAGATACATGGCAAAGTAATACTTTGACACCGTGGAATTACTATCAAACTGGAGAAGCTGCCCTTAACGCTGCCTTAACAATCGCCAAATTATATAAACCTGAATTAGATATTACACAGTATCAACAACGTTATTTTGAACTGCCAATTCATAATCGGGCTGAAATGAGTATTAGTGGCGGTGATTTAATTAAAAATCTTGATTTGCAACCTGGTCCGCAAGTTGGCAAATTAGTCAATGAAATTGAACAACGGGTTGTTAATGGGATCGTTCCTAATGATGCTGCAGCTATTTATACTGATGTACAACAAAATCTTTTGAATTAAGGACTAGGCATGAAAATTCTAACAATTAGTAATTTAACGAAAACTTATGGTGACAAAACACTTTTTAATAATATTTCTTTTTTAATTCATCCTGGTGATCGCATTGGCTTAATTGGTCCTAATGGTACTGGTAAAACTAATTTGTTAAACGCAATTGCTGGCAAAGCACCAGTGGATAGTGGTTGTGTTACGCGTTCACCTAAAGATTACCGTATTAGCTATTTACCACAATTACCGCAATTTGATGCTAATTTAAGTATTTTAGATGCAGTTTTTCAAGGCGATAACCCGATGTTTAAGCTAATTAAAGAGTACGAAAAAGCATTAACTGCTTATACGCAACATCCCAATGACGCCAAAATTACTGCACGTTATACGCAATTAAGTGATCAAATGACGCAAGCAGAAGCATGGAATGCGGAAACCGATGTAAAAACCATTTTAACCAAATTACATTTAAATGATTGGGATAAACCAGTAGGTCAGTTATCGGGTGGTCAGCAAAAAAGAGTGGGCTTAGCGCAAGCATTATTGACGCCGGCCGATTTATTAATGCTTGATGAACCAACTAATCATCTTGATTTTGACTCAATTACCTGGTTAGAAGATTATTTAAGTAAATATCGAGGTGCGATTTTAGTAGTTACGCACGATCGTTATTTTCTTGATCAAGTTGCTAACCAAATTTTTGAATTGGAATATGGGCATTTGCATACTTATCCAGGTAACTACGAAAAATACGTTGAACAACATGCTGAACGCATTGCTAATGAAGCAGCTAGCGTGCATAAACAACAGCAATTATATAAACAAGAATTGGAATGGATGCGCAAAACGCTAAAAGGTCATAAAGGACGAAAACCGCAAGGACGGAAAAATCAATTCCATGAATTAGAAAACAATCTAAAACAAGTTCCTAAAAATAAGCAACAATTAGATTTGAATATTGGGCAACAGCGTTTAGGCAAAAAAGTAATTGAATTACAACACGTTAATCTAACTTTTGGCAAAAAGCCAATTTTACGTAATTTTGACTGGTTAATTCAAGCGGGTCAACGCTATGGAATTACTGGATTAAATGGCGCCGGTAAAACAACGTTATTAAACGTTATTGCTGGTAAACAACCGGTTGATAGTGGCACAGTAATTATTGGTGAAACAGTTAAATTAGGATATTATACTCAAATGAATGAAGAAGATATGGCACCTGATAAGCGAATTATCAAGTACATTCAAGAAGCTGGTCATGAAGTCATCGCTAAAAATGGTGAACATATTAGTGCCACACAACTACTAGAACAATTTGAATTTCCCCGTACTACGCATGGGACACATATTGGACAATTATCTGGTGGCGAAAAACGGCGCTTATATTTACTAAAGATCTTAATGCAACAGCCTAATGTATTATTACTTGATGAACCAACGAATGACTTAGACATTGGCACACTAACCATTCTGGAAGCTTATTTGCATAACTTTAATGGCACAGTAATTACTGTTTCTCATGATCGTTATTTTTTAAATAAGGTAGCTGAAAAGTTATTAATTTTTGATGGTAATGCCCGTATTGAACATTATACAGGTATTTTTACTGACTATTTAGCACAGCAACATGATAATTCCCAACATCAGCATAAAACTACTAATAAAGCAGTTACTATTAAAAAAGTTAACGATAAACCTAAATTAACATATGCTGAAAAATTAGAATTTGCTAAGTTAGAACCTGCTATTGATGAGCTCGAACAACAAGTTACATTAATTAAACAACAAATGTTAACCAACGGTAATGATTATCAAAAATTAGCTGAGCAGCAACAACAAATTGATGCTTTAAATCAAGAATTGGAAGCCAAAATGCAACGTTGGGAAGCGTTAAGTGAACGGATGTAAAAAAGAGGTTAATTGTAAAATTAACCTCTTTTTTTAACCATAACAGTAAAGGGCAATAAACATACACAAGCTACCTAGCATGACTAAAATGTGCCAAAAAACGTGTGCATATGGAATTTTTTTAGCACTATATAATAATGCACCACTTGTATAAATGATGCCGCCTAATGCTAACCAGCAAATACCATGACTACCAAGCCCTAACCATAAGGGCTTAATTCCTACCACACATGCCCAACCTAAAATAACATATAGAATAGTTTCTAAATTTTTAAATTTACCAACAAAAAAGATTTTATAAATAATACCGAGTAAGCAGACACTCCAAATAATTGTTAATAACCCAATACCTAACCAACCTTTAATAATTGTTAGACAAAACGGCGTATATGACCCCGCAATTAATAAAAAGATACTGCTATGATCAAATACTTGTAAAACCCGTGCAGCTTTTGTAAAAGACAAGCAATGATAAAGCATTGATGAAAAATAGAGCACTACCATTGATACACCGAAAACAATGTATGAACATAATGCTAATGGACCTAAGTGGCATGCTTTTAAAATTAATAAAACTAATGCCAAAATTGCACCACTAAAGCCAATGCCATGCGTAATCGCGCTCCAAACTTCATTTTTAATTTGATAACGGCGCAATGCTTTGTTGTTCATAATTAGCCTCCTTTAATAATACTACTAATTATGATATTATCATGATGTACTTATTAAGTACAATATATGTAGTTTTAATAACTAGATAGTTAAAATTTTATTTTCGTTATAGCTAATTACTAATGATTTGTTATACTATAATAGTCTTTAGTGATGAGAATAACTTATTTCGCGAAAGTGTGTGAGTTAAAATGACAATTAAAATTGTAACTGATTCTTCAGTTCAATTAACTGAACAAGAAATCAAAGATAACAATATTCATATTATTCCCTTAACTATTATGATTGACGGTCATAGTTACGTTGATGATCGTGATATTACCCGTAATGAATTTATGCAAAAAATGGCTAATGCTCAAGAATTACCTAAAACTAGTCAACCAGCACTAGGTACATTTGTTGATTTATTTGATAAATTAGGTGCTGATGGTAGTCAAATTTTAGCAATTCACATGATGAAGGCCATTAGTGGTACTGTTGAAACGGCTAAACAAGCAGCAACAATGTCGCAAAGTGATGTTACGGTAATTGATAGTGATTTTACTGACCGGGCGATGGCTTTTCAAGTTTTAGCAGCTGCTAAATTAGCAGCACAAGGCGCCGATATGGCTACTATTTTGGCTAAAGTTAAACAAGTCCATGATCATACTAAGTTATATATGGGAATTGTCGACTTGAATAATATGGTTAAAGGGGGCCGTTTGAGTCGGGTTGCCGGAGCTATTTCTAATCTTTTAAATATTAAAATCATTCTTGATGTTAATAAAACATTGAATGTTATTCAAAAAGGAAGAGGCATGAAGACAATTAATAAGTTTATTGATGAATTAGTTGTCAAAATGGCTAATGGTCCGCATATTGCTGCGATTGGTATTTCTCATGCTGATGGTTTGCAAACGGCAAATAAAATTAAAGATAAGTTGCAACCACTATTTCCTGATCTCAATATTTTAGTTCGAACAACTGATCCAGTTATTGCCACTCATGCTGGTGCTGGTGCTTTCGCGATCATGTATTATACTGATGAAGATAAGTAATGTAATTAAATAAAATTAATAACGCTGAAGGCCACATGTTTTCAGCGTTATTTTGTATTACGGAGGAAGTTATGGTTAATATTCAGTGGTATCCAGGTCATATGGCCAAAGCTAAACGGCAAGTACAAGAAAAATTAAAACAAGTCGATGCTGTTTTCGAAATTGTTGATGCACGTGTACCATTATCATCACGTAATCCGATGCTTGATGAAGTTACTAAGCAAAAACCGCGCTTAATTATTTTAAATAAAGCTGATTTAGCTGAGCCTAATAAAACTAAACAGTGGATTAAATATTATCAACAGCAAGGTTATGCGGCCGTAGCAATCGATGCGCAACATCATGCTAATCTACCCCAAATTGCTAAACAAGCCCGGATATTGTTAGCTGATAAGATTGCTAAGCAGCAAGCTAAGGGCATTAAACAACCAACTGTTAAAGCAATGTGTATTGGTATTCCGAACGTTGGTAAATCCACCGTTTTAAACCGCTTAATGCATAAGAATATTGCTATCACTGGTAATAAACCTGGCGTTACTAAAAATCAACAATGGCTAAAAACTAAAGATGGCTTAGCATTACTAGACACACCGGGAATCTTATGGCCTAAATTTGAAGATCCTGAAGTTGGCTTAAAATTATCATTAACTGGTGCTATTTCAGATGCGGTTTATCATGAAGATGACGTAGCTCTTTTCTTATTAACATTTGCACATCAATTTTATCCAACAGCGCTAAATAAGTTTTATCACTTAACTGATGAAGATTTTAATCAGTCAATGGGCGACTTATTATTACAAATGACGAAGCATGCTGGTATGAAAGATGATTACGATCGGTTCGCACGTAAAATGATTCTTGATTATCGGAAAGGACTATTAGGAAAAATAACTTTAGATTTAGTACCACAGCAAGTAGATGATGATAATGAGTAAACTAACTATTGCCACAATTAAACAAGTTTTATTTGGTAATGAACCGGTTACAACTGATTTTATTAACCAATGTCAGCATGATGAACGTTTAGGTGTGCAAAAATTATTACAACGTTATGATCGTCAACAAGCTAAGCAACAAGCACAGCAAATGGCTTTTAACCAGCGGCTTACCTTTGAACATTCGTTATGGCCACAATATCCTTTAATTGCCGGCATTGATGAAGTTGGTCGTGGTCCTTTGGCAGGGCCAGTTGTAACGGCTGCGGTAATTTTACCGCATGATTTTAATTTAATTGAAGTTAATGATTCAAAACAATTATCAGAAAAAAAGCGTGAAATGCTATTTCCTAAAATAATGGCACAGGCCATTGCGGTTGGCATTGGGATGGCCGATCCAGCGATGATTGATCATGAAAATATTTATCATGCAACGGAATTAGCGATGCAACAAGCAGTTCAAAAATTAACTGTTAAACCAAATTACTTATTAGTAGATGCGATGACGGTACCAGGTAATTATCCACAACAAAAGTTAATTAAGGGTGATGCCCGCAGCATTAGTATTGGAGCAGCTAGTATTGTTGCTAAAGTAACACGTGATCATTTGATGTATGAATATGCTAAAAAATATCCTGGTTATGATTTTGAACATAATGTTGGTTATGGTACTGCTAAGCATTTAGCTGGATTAGCTCAACATGGTATTACGCCAATCCATCGGCGTAGTTTTGCTCCTGTTAAAAAATATCTGTAAGCAGCGAGCATATTATTTTAAAATAATAACCAATAATGTCATAATATAGTTGTTGGTAAATGAGAGTTGCTTGTTCCAGAAGACGGAGTGAGCAGCCGTATACTAACAGTAAAGCCTTTGCTCCAGAAGACGGAGTGAAGGTTTTTTTATTTTATTAATTTAAGTTTAAAGCAGTTGCGTTAGCTTGCATGGCGTTTAAGCATTCCTGAATAATATCAGTTAATGGTACATTAAGCATAGCTAAGCCTTGATTAATTAGATTCCGATTAACGCCGGCTGCAAAAGTTGACCGATTAAACTTTTTCTTAACTGATTTTACTTTGACATCATTAATACGATGCGAGGGAATAATTTTGGTTACAGCAACAATTAAACCGCTCAGTTCATCAATCGTAAATAAAGTTTTTTCCATCAAATTACTTGGCTTAACATCAGTATCAATGCCATAACTATGACTCATAATAGCATGAATATAAACTTCATCAATACCAGCCGTCCGTAAGATTTCAGCAGTTTTATAGCAATGTTGTTCAGGATATCTTTGCCAATCTAAATCATGTAATAATCCAACTATTCCCCATACATCCGGATCAGCATGATTTAACTGAGCAAAGTGCCGCATAATAGTTTCTACAATTAATGAGTGTTGTAGTAATGATGGATCATCAACATAAGTTGTTAATAATTGCCAAGCTTTTTCACGTGATAATTTTTGCATAATAATCATTTCCTTACTCGTTTATTCAAATTTACTATAAACCAAAATAATTGCTGGCGTAAATAACGTATTTTGTAGTAATGGAGGAATGAAATTATGCATAAAAAATTACTATTTTTGCGTTGTTGGTTATGTCGTGGTTTTAGTAGCCGTTGTGCGCGCAACTTACAGCATTATTTGGCAAACCATAATCACTATCAAGATCTTGAACAGTTGGCCAATATTTGCAAAATTAAACCGCAGTTTCGTCAAACATTTATTCATGATTTTATTAATGTTGATCAACAACAATACCAGCAGTGTCAACAGCATCATTATGTAACTTTTACTTCATCAAGTTATCCCAGGCAATTATACGAAGCATATAGTGCACCACCATTATTATTTTATGAAGGTGATTTACAATTACTAACAATGCCAATGGTTGCAATTGTTGGCGCTCGGCGTGCCGATAATTATACATACCGTGTATTGCATCATTTAATACCCCAATTAGTCAAACATAACATTTGTATAGTTAGTGGTTTAGCACAAGGTGCTGACAGTTATGCTCATCAATTAGCATTACAATACGGTGGCAAAACGATTGGTGTTTTGGGGAATGGACTTGATATTTGTTATCCAACTAAGAATACCCAATTACAGCAAACTATTAAACATAAGGGTTTGTTGTTATCAGAATATGTACATGGTACTCCGGCACGACATTATCATTTTCCCCAGCGTAACCGGATTATTGCTGGCTTATGTCATACTTTATTAGTTACCCAGGCACAACAACGCAGTGGTAGTTTAATCACTGCTAATTTAGCGTTGGATGATAATCGTAATGTATTAGCAGTTCCCGGTAATATTGATTGCGCACTATCTGCTGGTTGTAATGAGTTGATTATGGCCGGGGCGACACCATATTTGCATCCGCAACAAATTTTAGCAACACTACAATATATATAAAAACGTTGACAAATCATAATTAATGGTACTATGCTTATTTTCAGTTTTTTAGCAATAACAAAGGAGGTTATTACATGGTTACGAAGACAAAACGTAAAAAAAATCTCGTAATTGTGGAATCGCCTGCAAAAGCAAAAACTATTGAAAAGTATTTAGGTCGCAACTATAAAGTCGTGGCTAGTTTAGGTCACGTGCGCGACTTACCAAAGAGTCAAATGGGGGTTGATATTGATAATAATTATCAACCCAAATACATTTCGATTCGTGGTAAAGGCGATGTAATTAAAGAATTAAAAAAAGATGCTAAAGCTGCTAAACAAGTATATCTTGCGGCTGACCCTGACCGTGAAGGTGAAGCAATCGCTTGGCATGTTGGTCATTTATTAGGTTTAGATCCTGAAGATAAACACCGGGTCGTATTTAATGAAATTACGAAAGATGCTGTTAAAAATGCGTTTAAAACGCCGCGTAGCATTGATATGAATTTAGTAGATGCTCAGCAAGCCCGGCGCGTCTTAGACCGGTTGGTTGGCTATTCCATTAGTCCAATTTTATGGAAAAAAGTTAAAAAAGGGCTTAGTGCTGGTCGTGTTCAGTCAGTTGCTTTGAAACTAATTATTGACCGTGAAAAAGAAATTAAACAATTTCAACCAGAAGAATATTGGTCACTAGATAGTGAATTTGTGAAGGATAATACTAAATTTAAGGCTACTTTTTATGGTATCGATAATCAAAAAATGCCATTAAGCAATAATGCCGAGGTTCAACGTGTTCTCGCTAAAATCGATAAGCAACAGCCCTTTACTGTTACTAAAGTAGTTAAGAAAGAACGGCAACGTTTCCCAGCCGCACCATTTACTACTAGTTCGTTACAACAAGAAGCTAACCGGAAATTAAAATTTAAAACACGGAAAACAATGATGTTAGCACAACAACTTTATGAAGGAATTAATTTAGGCGGTAAATTAGGTACCGTCGGGTTAATTACTTACATGCGGACCGATTCAACCCGTATTTCTCAAGTTGCTAAGCACGAAGCATCAACTTTCTTGCATGAAAATTATGGTGCTGAATACGCAGCAGTTAAAGTACACGCTACTAAAAATCCAGAAGGGGCTCAAGATGCTCATGAAGCTATTCGACCAACCTCAGTAATGCGGACGCCGGCTAGTTTAAAGGATATTTTGACAAAAGATCAATTACGTTTATATCAATTAATTTGGTCGCGTTTTGTTGCTAGTCAGATGACGCCGGCGGTTTATGATACTGTTAGTGCTAATATTGAGCAAAACGGCGTACAATTTCGCGCTAATGGTTCTAAAATGAAATTCGCTGGTTTTACTAAGATTTATGTGTCATCACGTGAACAAACAACTAAGGACAATATTTTACCAGACTTAGTGGTTAATGATCGCGTGCAATTAGTTAAAACTACACCTGATCAACATTTTACGCAACCACCTGCACGTTATTCCGAAGCTAACTTAGTTAAAGCTTTGGAAGAAAATGGTGTCGGTCGACCATCAACATATGCGCCAACTATTGATACCATTCAAAAACGTTACTATGTTAAGTTAGTAGCTCGTCGTTTTGAACCAACTGAATTAGGTGAAATTGTTAATAATTTGATTGCTAAATTCTTCCCAGAAATTGTTAATATCGACTTTACGGCGGATTTGGAACATCAACTAGATGAAATTGAAGCCGGCGCTGTTAACTGGGTCAAAACAGTTGATAAATTTTATAAGCCGTTTTCTAAAGAAGTTACAGCCGCCGAAACACAAATTGAAAAAGTACAAATTAAAGACGAACCAGCTGGTTTTAATTGTGATATTTGTGGTGCACCGATGGTAATTAAAA
>JAHLFS010000055.1 GCA_018883675.1 Candidatus Paralactobacillus gallistercoris
TTGCTGATAATCGTTGGTTAGAACGCCCTTTATTAGCTTTTAGTAAACAACAACTTTATCATTTCGTGCAAAAACGGCATATTCCTTATTTTGAAGATGCTACTAATCATACTGATGCTTTTTTGAGAAACCGGTTGCGACATTATGTTGTGCCAGCATTAAAAAAAGAAAATAAGCAGGTGTTAAAACATGCACAAACATTTGCTAATGAACTAAATGATATGTTTACTTTTACTGAAGCTCAAATTGCGCAACTGATTGATAACATAACTATTCAACAAACAACACAACAATGGCAAGGAAATTGGCAACTACTAGTAACTTCTTTGCCATTAACATTACAGTTATGGGCTTTACAAAAAATCTGGTTACAAATAAGTGATAATTCACCATTGAATCATCATTTATTAAACGAAATGTTATTGCTATTAAATAACAATCGCAAACCTAATGGATTATTATATTTGCCACATGGTTGGTATTTTCAAAAAAATTATCATGAAATGACTTTTTATCAACCAAATATTAAATCAGCAACGTTGTCACCAACATTTACTTTAAAACTTAATCAACCAATTAAAGTGCAATTAGTTAATAATCATTGGCAAATTACTTTGGTTGCTTTTAAGCAAGGCCTAACGCCACTTTACGGAATTGCTAATTCACAAATTATGCATTTACGCTTGCGACATTGGCAAAGCGGTGATTATTTGTTTTTGTCAAATGGGCATCATCAAAAATTACGTCGCTTTTTTATCAATCATCATATTCCCGTACAATGCCGTCATGCTGCGTGGGTAATTGCTAATGATCATCAAATTTTATGGTTAATGGTTGGGCAACAAACACATAATTTTACTTTGTATCATCAAGATGAAAAAGCCATTATTGCTATTGAGCAAATTCGTGTTGATTAAGAAAACATTAAATTACTATAGGTAGTAGATGAATTAAATTTGTTTTTGGAGTATATATTCTAATGCATGGTTAAACGTGCATAGATATGATATTATCTTTTATAGTTATTCTTTTTGGAAAAGTTAGTAGGAGGTTGCGTATGAAGAAGAAGAAAAATGGGTTATTTTCAAGTGGCCTATTTTATGTAGTTATCTTTGTCGCATTATTAGCTATCTTTTCATGGTTCTTCCGTGGAAGTGATAGTTCATCTTCGACAGAAGTTATTTCGTCAAGTACGTTCATGACTGAACTGAAAGACAATGATATTAAGAGCTTTTCAATGCAACCAAGTAATGGTGTTTATAAAGTTACTGGTTCATATCGGAAGGCCCAAAAAGCATCTAAAGCAAATACTGGGATGATGAGTAGTCCTTCATCTTCTTCAAACACAGTGACGCATTTTTCAACCAGTATTGCTACTAACGATTCTAACTTAGCACAAGTGCAAAAACTAGCTGCTAATAAGAACGTTAAGGTAAGCATGCAACAAGAATCCAATTCGGGCTTATGGGTTAACTTATTGACAATGATTGTCCCAATGATCATTATTATCGTGTTCTTCTACATGATGATGGGACAAGCTGGTCAAGGTGGCCAAGGCGGACGAATGATGGGCTTTGGTAAATCTAGAGCTAAAAAGGCTGACAAAAAGGCTAATAAAGTTCGCTTCTCTGATGTAGCCGGTGAAGAAGAAGAAAAACAAGAATTAGTTGAAGTAGTTGAATTTTTGAAAGATACTCACAAATTCAATGCCTTAGGCGCACGTATTCCGCATGGTGTCTTGCTTGAAGGCCCTCCTGGTACTGGTAAAACTTTACTAGCTAAAGCGGTTGCTGGTGAAGCTGGTGTGCCGTTTTATTCCATTTCTGGCTCTGACTTTGTTGAAATGTTTGTCGGGGTTGGTGCTTCCCGTGTCCGCGATTTATTTGATCAAGCTAAGAAGAATGCCCCAGCAATTATCTTTATTGATGAAATTGACGCCGTTGGTCGCAAACGTGGTGTTGGCATGGGCGGCGGTCATGATGAACGTGAACAAACTTTGAACCAGTTATTAGTTGAAATGGATGGTTTCACTGGTAATGAAGGTGTTATCGTTATCGCTGCTACGAACCGTTCTGATGTTTTGGATCCTGCCTTATTGCGGCCAGGTCGTTTTGACCGGAAGATCCTGGTTGGTCGTCCTGATGTTAAAGGACGTGAAGCCATCTTGAAGGTTCATGCTAAAGGTAAACCATTAGCACCAGATGTTAGTTTGCGTGAAATTGCTCGCGAAACACCTGGTTTCGTCGGGGCTGATTTAGAAAACCTTCTTAATGAAGGTGCCTTAGTAGCAGCCCGGCGTGGTAAAAAACAAATTGATGCTTCTGACTTAGATGAAGCTGAAGACCGGGTAATTGCTGGTCCAGCTAAACGTGATCGGGTAATGAGTAAACAAGAACGTTTAACTGTTGCTTATCACGAAGCAGGGCATGCTTTGATTGGTTTAGTATTAAGCGATTCACGTAAAGTACGTAAGGTTACGATCGTACCCCGTGGTCGTGCTGGCGGTTATGCGGTTATGTTGCCACGTGATGATGAATTTTTGCTTTCTAAGAAAGAATTACTTGAACAAATCACTGGTTTATTAGGTGGTCGTACGGCTGAAGAAATTATCTTTAACCAAGAATCTAGTGGTGCTTCTAACGACTTTGAACAAGCTACACAAATTGCTCGTGCCATGGTTACTCAGTATGGTATGAGCGATAAACTTGGTACAGTAACTCTTGAAAAGGAACAACAAGATGAATTTTCACGGCCAGTATATTCTGAAAAAACGGCTGCCGAAATTGATGAAGAAGTACGGCGGATTATTGATGAATGTCATAAGCGTGCTCACGATATTATCGAAGCACACCGTGAACAACATAAGTTGATTGCTGAAGCATTATTGAAGTATGAAACTTTAAACGAAAAGCAAATTTTGAGTTTGTTTAACGATGGTAAGATGCCGGATGAAAATCCTGATGAATTTCCAAGTGAAAAAGTATCAACTTTTGAAGAAGCTAAGAAAGCATTAGAAACTAAAGATGCTAAGCGGCAAGCTTCTGAAGAAAAAGTTGATGAACAAATTGCTGCCAGTGATGCAGCTTTAGATTCACAAGAAGCAAGTCAATCAATGGCTGATAGTATTGCTGCTAGTGCGGCTTCTGCTCGAGCAGAAAGTGCAACTAGTGCATCATCAATGGCATCACAAGATAATAACGAAGATAAGTAATTTCTTGTTAAAAGTAAGTAATCTCTATTGAGATTACTTACTTTTTTTATATATAATTTGTGTGAAATAGCTATTTAAGAAGGATATATTAAATGAATAATAATGATTATTTAGTTAAAGCCATTACTAAAGATGGTTCATTACGTGCGTTTGCGATTAACGCTACAAATACGGTTAAGACTGCTCAAAAAATTCATGATACGTGGAGTGCTTCTTCGGCAGCATTAGGACGCACTATAGTTGGTAGTGGTTTGTTAGCTGCAGCTGAATTAAAAGATGATCAACATTTAACAGTGCGTGTAGCGGGTGATGGGCCTGTTGGTGGCATTATTGTTGATGCTGATGCGCAAGGTCATCTTCGTGGCTATATTCAAAATCCGCATGTTAATTTACCATTAAATAATAAAGGAAAAATTGATGTGCAACGTGTTGTTGGTAAAAATGGTTCATTAAGTGTAACTAAAGATCTTGGTTTAAAACAACCTTTTACAGGACAAGTGCCGTTAATTTCTGGTGAATTAGGTGAAGATTTTACTTATTACTTAGCTAAATCAGAACAAATCCCGTCAGCAGTGGGACTTTCAGTTTTTGTTAATGCCGATAATACGATTGGCGTTGCGGGTGGCTTTTTAGTTCAGGCTTTACCAGGTGCAACTGATGCTGAATTAACTAAACTAGAAAAAACAATTAAAGAATTGCCGTTAGTTTCTCAATTATTACGCGAAGGGAATACACCTGAACAAATTTTAGAACGAATTTTTGGTACCGATCAGTTAAAATTCTTAGGTACAGAAGCAATTACGTATCATTGTAATTGTTCTAAAGAACATTTTGCTGACCTACTAGCAACTTTAAGTGATAAAGAATTAAATAGCATGATTAATGATGATCATGGCGCTGAAGTAACATGCAAGTTTTGTGGTAAACATTATCGGTATTCAGAAGCAGAATTACGTGATATTTTAAAGCAAAAACATACTAAATAAATTTCTGTTAGCGTTAATAGTTAATTTATGCTATTATGGCAAGTAATATTAATATAATAGGGTGAAAAAGATGGAATGGAAAATTCGTGATATTACGATTCCTAATCGCTTAGTAGTAGCACCGATGGCTGGTGTTACTAATATGGCTTTTCGAGTTACTGCTAAAGAATTCGGCGCTGGCTTGGTCGTTTGTGAAATGATTAGTGATCGTGGCTTGATTTACCATAATAAGAAAACATTGAGTATGCTTGAAGTTGCTGCCAATGAACACCCAATGAGTATTCAAATTTTTGGTGGTAGTAAAGAAACATTAGTTCAAGCTGCTAAATTTATTGATAAGAATACTGATGCCGATATTATTGATATTAATATGGGATGCCCGGTTAATAAAGTTGTTAAAACTGATGCAGGTGCACACTGGTTACTCGATCCCGAAAAAGTCTATGAAATGGTGGCAGCTGTGACGGATGCGGTTGATAAACCGGTTACAGTTAAAATGCGGACTGGTTGGGATAAAGATCATATTTATGCTGTTGAAGATGCTTTGGCAGCTGAACGCGGTGGTGCTGCTGCTTTAGCAATGCACGGTCGTACACGTAAACAAATGTATAGTGGTCATGCTGATTGGGATATTTTGAAGCAAGTTAAACAAGCTTTACATATTCCGTTTATGGCTAATGGCGATATTCGTACACCTCAAGATGCTAAGTATATTATTGATGAAGTAGGTGCAGATGCGGTTATGGTAGGACGTGCTGTATTAGGCAATCCGTGGATTATTAAACAAATGCGGACTTACATTGAAAAAGGTGAACTTATTCCTGAACCAACACCGCGTGAAAAGATTGCAACTGCTAAATTACAATTACAACGCTTGGTTGATTTGAAAGGTGAAAATGTTGCCTGTCGTGAATTTAGAATGCAAGCTAGCTACTTTTTGAAAGGAATTCCTCATGCCGCACGCACTCGGGCAATGGTGAATTCTGTTGAAACGCAAAAAGAAGTTGATGACATTTTAGATAATTTAGTTGATAAATTGGAAGCAAGAGCCGCTAAAGATGCAGCTGCTCGTGTATAATAAAATAAGTTTATTATGAAAGGAGTAATTGCCTTGACAGATAAAAATAAAGAAATGAATGATCAATTACGAGTTCGTCGCGAAAAAATGCAAAAACTTCGTGATGAAGGCATTGATCCATTCGGTCATCGTTTTGATCGTGATCACACTACCCAACAAATTCGGGATGAATTTGGTGATAAAACTAAAGAAGAATTAGCAGAACATCCTGTTAAAGTTGTAATTGCTGGGCGTATGATGTCTAAACGTGGTAAAGGTAAAGTTGGTTTTGCTGATATCATGGACCGGACGGGTCGTATCCAAATTTATGTACGTAAAGATGTAGTTGGTGAAGATAATTATACTAAAATTTTCAAACCAGCTGATTTAGGCGATATTTTGGGTATTGCTGGCGAAGTTATGAAAACTGATACTGGTGAATTAACTGTTAAAGCCGATCATGTAACAATGTTATCTAAAGCATTACGACCACTTCCTGATAAATATCATGGTTTAACTAACGTTGAACAAAAATATCGCCAACGTTACTTAGACTTAATTTCTAATCCGGAAAGCATGGGCCGGTTTATGAAACGGACTAAAATCATTTCAGCTGTTCGTGAATATTTGGATAATGAAGGCTTTATTGAAGTTGAAACACCAGTGTTACATACTAGTGCTGGTGGCGCTGCAGCACGGCCATTTATTACCCATCATAATGCGTTAGATATTGATTTGTATTTACGAATTGCGTTGGAATTACACTTAAAGCGTTTAATGGTTGGTGGCATGGAACGTGTGTATGAGATTGGCCGCGTATTTCGTAATGAAGGTATGGACAAAAAACATAATCCTGAATTTACTTCATTAGAAACATATGCTGCATACTGGGATTTATCAGATGTAATGACTGAAACAGAAGGAATTTTCCGCTATGCTGCTCAAAAAGTTTTAGGCAAGACTGCTATTACTTATCAAGGACAAGCAATTGATTTAGGTAAACCTTTTGTGCGGAAGCATATGGTTGATGCTATCAAAGAACAAACTGGTGTTGATTTCTGGAAACCAATGACGTTAGCGGAAGCACGGCAATTAGCAGATGAACATCATGTCAAGTATGAAGAGTACTGGCAAGTGGGTCATATTATTAATGCTTTCTTTGAAGAATTTGTTGAAGATACATTAACACAACCAACATTTATTTATGGTCATCCAATTGAAGTATCACCGTTAGCTAAAAAAGATCCAAAAGATCCACGCTTTGTTCAACGGTTTGAATTATTCATTGGTGGTAGTGAATATGCTAATGCATTTACGGAATTGAATGATCCAATTGATCAACGGCAACGTTTTGAAGAACAAATGGCTGAAAAACAAGCCGGTAATGATGAAGCAGAAGGCATTGATGAAGACTATATCGAAGCAATGGAATACGGTATGCCGCCGATGGGTGGTTTAGGAATAGGTATTGATCGAATGGTAATGTTACTAACTGATGCACCATCAATTCGTGATGTATTATTATTCCCAACTATGCGTCCAGAAAAATAATATGCGAAAATCGCTAGAACATAAATTCTAGCGATTTTTTGTTTTTTTACTTGACGTTGATGTCAATGCTTGATAATATAATAAATGCTGTTAGGTAATTACAGTAATAATATAATAATTAAAAAATGTTGTTGACAAAGTTAATTATTATGTTATAATTTAATAGTTGTCACAAGGAAATGAATAAAAATTCAAAAACATGAAAATTTATTCTTGACATTACTTGTTACAACTGTTATAATAAATTATGTTGGTAGTCCTTTGAAAACTAAACAAAGTTTCGCAAGATGTG